>NZ_JBYNRX010000054.1:0-76348 GCF_057785375.1 Roseiflexus sp. | reverse complement strand
GGTGGATGCGGGAGGCGCGAGGCGCTGCCGGCGCGCACGTCCGCTGGCGCGGGTGACGGTCATTGCGAGGTCGCTGGCGAGCGACGGGGTGGATGCGGGAGGCGCGAGGCGCTGCCGGCGCGCACGTCCGCTGGCGCGGGTGACGGTCACCGTCGGGTTTCTGGCGAGCGACGGGGTGGATGCGGGAGGCGCGAGGCGCTGCCGGCGCGCACGTCCGCTGGCGCGGGTGACGGTCATTGCGAGGTCGCTGGCGAGCGACGGGGTGGATGCGGGAGGCGCGAGGCGCTGCCGGCGTGCGCGTCCGCTGGCGCGGGTGACGGTCATCGCGGGGACGACGGCTACGGTTTTTGAACGAAGGGCAGGAAGGCGCGTGGCTTCAGGGGAGGAATACTAATGACCGGCGTAATCGTTGGGTTTGCAGTCCTTGTTGGTGTACTGGTGACTGTGGCGGTAAACGCGACCGAGGTCGTTGTTGGTGTTGCGGTCGGCACTGATGTTGCAGAAGGCGATGGACCAGACGTTGTTGTGGCAGTGCGCGTCGGCGTCGGCGATGGAAACGCGCCGCTGAACGGCGTGTCGGTAACGTACACGGGACCGGCGGGTGAACCGCCGAACCGCCGTTCGCCAGGGCTGCCGCCGCCCGGCGCCGAGTCGATAATTGTCGTGCCACTCCCTTCGTCGAACCGGTAGAGCGCCACTGTTTGCCCATCCGCCGTGTGTGTTGCATTTGGGCGGGTGAAGGCGCCGGTGTAGCGCACCACATTCGAGATGCGAATATCGTCGAGCAGCCCGCTGTAGGAGGGATATGCCGATCCAGCATCGTGCTTCTCGGCGCCGAAGACCAGGAAGGGGTCGCTGTTTGGGTACGCCGTTGCGCGGTTGTTGCGGTAACTGATGTCGCCGGCGGGACCGGTTCCCTCCGCGTCGAGTTGCCCATCGACGAAGACGCGCATCTGCCCGCTGCTCGCACTGCGCGTCACGGCAATGTGCCGCCACTGTCCGTTCGACACATTCGTGCCGCCGTAGATGGTCACGCCCAATGAGCCGCGCGCCACACCGAAACAGATCCGTCCCGCCGCCAGCGCGATGCCGTAGTCGCCGTAGTCGCCGCCGCCGAATATATCGCGGTCGATGATCGTCCGTCCGGTGATCCAGCCGTCACCAGAGTTTCCTGGCGAACACGAACCGCCGGCGGCAGTGGTTTTCATCCAGAACTCGATCGTGACATCGCCGCCGACGTCGGCAGGAACCTGCGGATCGATCCGCACCTTCACCCGGTCGATGTCGTTCACGCCGTTGCCGTGGAACTGGAGCGCGTAGCCACCGGACGACTGCGCCTGCAACTGCCGCAATGCGTGGCCGGTCATCAACGCCAGCAGCCATCCCGACGCCACACAGGCGATCAGCGCCAGCAAACGAACCCGTCGTCCCATCAGCGCACCACCAGCGGAAGATAGGCGCGCGGCGTGAGATTCGGCGGCGGGGGAGGCGGCGTGCTGCCAAACGGCGTGTCGGTCACATAGACCGGACCGGCGGGTGAACCGCCGAACCGCCGCTCGCCAGGGCTGCCGCCGCCCGGCGCCGAGTCGATAATTGTCGTGCCGCTCCCCTCGTCGAACCGGTAGAGCGCAACGGTCTGAACATCCGCCGCGTGCGGCGCAGTCGGTCGGGTGAAGGCGCTCGTGTAGCGCACCACATTCGAGATGCGAATATCGTCGAGCAGCCCGCTGTAGGAGGGATATTCCGATCCGGCATCGTGCTTCTCGGCGCCGAAGACCAGGAAGGGGTCGCTGTTCGGGTACGCCGTTGTGCGGTTGTTGTGGTAACTGATGTCGCCAGCGGGACCGGTTCCCTGTGCGTCGAGTTGCCCATCGACGAAGACGCGCATCTGCCCGCTGCTCGCGTTGCGCGTCACGGCGATGTGCCGCCATTGCCCGTTGGCGACATTTGTGCCGCCATAGATGGTGCGCCCTGACGATCCCTGGGCGACGCCGAAGCAGATGCGTCCTGCCGCCAGCGCGATGCCGTAGTCGCCGTAGTCGCCGCCGCCGTATATATCGCGGTCGATGATCGTCCGTCCGGTGATCCAGCCGTCACCAGAGTTTCCTGGCGAACAAAAACCGCCGGCGGCAGTGGTTTTCATCCAGAACTCGATGGTGAAATCGCCGCCGACATCGGCAGGAACCTGCGGATCGATCCGCACCTTCACCCGGTCGATGTCGTTCACGCCGTTGCCGTGGAACTGGAGCGCGTAGCCGCTACTCGCCGGTTCCGACGTGAAGGCGGGGGCAGAGGGCGCAAACAGGAGGCAGGCAATACCGATGAGCGCTGTCAGAATGGATGTACACAAGAAACGACGACTTCGCATCTCAACCCCTTTTCTCCGATCGCAGCCAGATCGATTGTACAGGTAAAGCATTATCAAAAGATGACACCATTTTTTGACGGGATGAATTGTGACTTCACTGCGAAAAGCAACCACAAAGGTCACAAAGGAAATGCGCTTCATTTTTATTAACCTTCGTGCGCTTCGTGTCCTTTGTGATCAAGCCTTTTTACAGTGGAATTGTGGATTATTCCTTCCTTCGCCGGAGCATCAGCACAAGCCCGGCGACTGCCAGCAGCAATCCCGCAGCAGCGATGCCGGGCAACCAGAATGGCGGATCGGAAGACGCGGGTGGCGGAGCAACCGGAGAAGGACTGACCAGTGCAACAGTCGGGGCTTCGTGTAGAGAAGTCGGTATCATTGAAGCGCCGGGCGGCACAGATGCCGTCGGCGGAGGAGTTGCTGCCAAGTCAGGGGTGCTGGTCTCCGTAGCAGCAACGCTGTCTGGCGATGGCTGCGGAGTTGGCAGCGGCGCGATTGGTGCTGGTGGAGAAATCGTTGCAGTCGTCGATTCCGCCAGCATTCGCCAGGGAGTCTCGTTCGACCAGGCAGGACCGGGAGGCGAGCCGCCGACGCGCAGAAAGCCGTTGCTTGGACCGCCTGGCGCGCCCGACGTGTCATAGACCGTCGCACCCGTGCCTTCGTCGAAGTGATACAGCGCAACCGTATCAGGATCGGGGGGGAACGGCGCAGTGGGCGGGGTGAACGGTTCGCGGTAGCGCACGACGCGCGATATGCGCACCTCGTCGATCCAGCCGCGAAACGACGGGTATTCGGGACCGGCGTCGTGCTTCTCGGCGCCGATGACCAGGAACGGATCGGCGGGGTACTGCGTCGTTCGTCCGTCGCGGTAACTGACATCGCCGGTTGGACCGTCGCCGCTGGCATCGAGGCGACCATCGACAAAGATTGCCAGCGCGCCATCGATGGCGGAACGTGTGACCGCAAGATGATGCCAGCGTCCATCGGTCACCTCAGCGCGACCGCAGAGCGTTGTTCCTTCTGCGCCGTTGTTGACGCCGAACGCCACCCGTCCGCCTGCCAGGGAGATGCCGTAGTCGCCGTAATCGCCGGCAAAGTAGACATCGCGGTCGATCACGATATTGCCATTGATCCAGTTATCGCCGCCGGGTATGCAGGGAGCGGCGGCATTCTCGCCGGGGAGCGCCTTGAGCCAGAACTCGATGGTGAAATCGCCGCCGACATCGACCGGGCGCGGTGGCGCATCGAGCGGGATGACGACGCGGTCAATGGCATCGCGCCCGGCGCCGTAGAAGCGTAACGAGAAATCGCCCTGCGTCCTGCCGGGGTGCGCCGGGATAAGCGTCAGCAGCAGCGTCAGGATGAGGAGCGGCAAACGGAGCAATGTCAGTCGATGTATACAAAAGACGGGCATTGTCGAGCATTGCGCAGCATTACGGCTCTTCCGGTGGAACCAGAGGTTCAAGCATCCTGATCAAGTCAGGAACATCGTGTTGCACAATATCCCACACTTTGAACAGATCAAGACGGAAGTAATCATGCACGATGCGATGCCGTAATGCAATAATCTGAGACCAGGGGATTTCGGGATGAGCCATTTTCGTCTCGTCTGAGATTTTACGCGCGGCTTCACCGATGTTCTCCAGAGCCTTTGCAATGGCGTGCAGGTAGAGGGAATTACGTCGAAAATCCTCCCACGTAAGTTCCTCGCTGAACTGACGCGCTATCCTGGCCGCAATCAACATGTCCAGCAAATAAGCATCATCTCGCCACATAGACGCGTTCCAGATGACTTAAGATATGTTTTCGACGAATATAGTTCTCACTTTGTTCAACCAGCGACCGCTCAACCAGATCCACCTTGCGACCAAATATCCCCTCCAGTTCGCGCACCATCGCCAACCACTGCTGAAATGTCCACTGCACGCCTGGTTCGAATGTTACCAGGATGTCCACATCGCTATCTGGACGAAAATCGTCGCGCAGCGCCGATCCGAAGATTGCAAATTCCACAACGCGCCAGCGATGGCAGAAGTCGGCAATCGCTTCTCGTGGCAGATCGATCTGTAATGGCATGGCTTCACCTCACTCCCCCCTGCTCACATCGCGCACCGCCTGCCGCCACACATCGTCGAGCGGACCCGGCGTGTACGGCAGGTAACTGCCAACCCGGTCGAGGACGCCATCGTAACGCTCGCGCAGCGCTTTGCCAATCCGATCGAGCGGAGCGGTAACGGCGAAGACATCGAGCATCTCATCGGTGATCAGCGCCCCCATGTCGGACCAGCGCCGCGTGGCTGCCAGGCGCGACAACTGCTCGCCGACGTCCTCCCAGCTGTGACATGCCAGCACCACGCGGTAGGTGGGCGTCGAGGCGTAGAACGCAATCTGTTCACGCACAAACGCGCGAGCGCTTTCCATACTCGCTTCGTCGGGACCGGTAATGAGAAACACGCTGCTCGTCAGGCTCACCTGCGATGGATCGCGTTCCGCCTTTGTCGCGCCGGCCGCCACCTGCGGTCGGACGATCTCATTAATATACTTTACACTATGAAACGGATGGACGTGAAAGCCGTCGCACAATTCGCCTGCAAGGCGCGCCAGCCCTTCATTGACGCCGGCGATGTAAATGGGAATGTGCGGATCGGCAATCGGACCAGGGTTGAAGAATGGGGACATGAGGGTATGGTTGTAGAACTGACCGCGATAATCGAGTTTGCCGCCGGTCTGAAACGCATGCCAGATAGCGCGCAGCGCCTGAATATAGTCACGCAATTTGGGAACCGGCGGGTCCCAGGTCATGCCAAAACGCCGTTCGATATGCGCTTTCACCTGCGTGCCCAACCCCAGAATAAAGCGCCCGCCTGAGAACGCCTGCAGGTCCCACGCGATCTGCGCCGTCACCATCGGACTGCGCGCAAAGGCAATCGCCACAGCCGTCCCCAACTCAATTTCGGCGGTGTGATCGGCTGCCAGCGTCAACGGCAGAAAGGGATTATGCTGGGTTTCCGGCGTCCAGAGTCCGGCGAACCCTACGGCTTCGGCGGCGCGCGCAATTTTGCCGGCTTCGTTGAGGCGGCGTGCATCGACGACGAGGGTTGCATCGAGTTTCATAGGACCCCTTTCGTGCTGGGAACAGCGCCGCCAAGCCGCTCATCGATGCGCGTCGCCGCATCAAGCGCGCGACCAAGCGCCTTGAACAGCGCCTCGACCTTGTGATGGTCATTGTGACCATACAGGATGCGTGCGTGCAGGTTCATTCGCCCGTGCACGGCAATACTCTCGAAGAGATGGGCGATCAGATCCGTGCCGAGTTGACCGACGCGCGGCGTCACAAATGCGGCATCGACCACGCAGTAGGGGCGCCCGCTTAGATCGACGGCAACGAACCCAAGCGCCTCATCCATCGGCACATACGCATGCGCCGTGCGCACCAGACCGCGGCGCTCGCCGAGCGCCCGGTCGAACGCCTGCCCCAGGCAGATGCAGACATCCTCCGCCGTATGGTGCTCATCGACATAGAGATCGCCGGTAGCGCGAACTGCAAGATCGAACAGACCGTGACGCGCAAACAGGTGCAGCATATGGTCGAGGAACCCGATGCCGGTGGCGATCTCGGCGCTGCCGGCGCCATCGACATTCAGCGTCAGCGCCACGTTGGTTTCACCCGTCTGTCGTTCGATGGTTGCCGTGCGCTGCGTCACTTCGGTCCTCCGCCAAGCAACCGCAGGGCTTCGAGCAGTTGGGGATCATCATCCTCACTGTAGCGCGTCCAGTCGACTTCGAGCAGCACATCGGGGATAACGCCGCGCCCTTCGAGTTCCAGTCCGCTGCGCAGACGAAACCCTTCTTGCGCCAGCCAGAGGCGTGAACCATCACGCAGCGCGTGGGCATAGATCGTTTCGGTATTCCCCGCCGAACGCGCACCGACGACGATAGCGCCTGCCTCCGCCTGCAACACTGCCGCCAGCACCTCGGCGTAGGATGCCGTTTCTTCGTCGATCAGCACCACCAGACCGGCGCTGAGGGTGCGCATATCCGGTCCGGAAGGCGCATTGACGACCAGTGGGCGCACATAGTCGCGTCCGAAGAAGACGCCAACCTGCCCGCGCACAAAATGGCTCAGGACCCCCGACAACACCTCACCCCACCCGCCGCGGTTCGAGCGCAGATCGATGATCAGGCCGCGCAACGGACCGCCTGCCACCAGATCGGTGAGGGCGCCGCTCACCTGTTCCCCCATATCGTGGACCCAGAGCGTCGGCACGGAGACATAACCGATGTCGCCGGGGAAGCGGCGATAGTAGGGCAGGATGCTGGCGTGCACCTCCTGGCGGGTGAGCAGCACATCGCGCAGTTTTGCGCCGGGACGCGCAATCGTCAGGCGCACCGACGTGCCGGCATCACCCTGGAGATCGCCATCGGACGCCGCATAGGGGCGTCCATTCACCGCCACAATCCGGTCGCGCGGGCGAATATCGGCGCGCGCTGCGGGGCTGTCCGGGAAAACCTGCTGCACAAAGCCGCCATCCGGCTTTGGCTGAACGATCACCCCAATGCCGACCCGTATCTCACGACCGCTGGCGATGGCATCTTCCGCTTCGACGGCGGCAGGCGGGACGAAGCGCGAATGATGGTCATTCAGTTGCGCGACCATATCGTTCATCGCCGTGTAGAACTCATCACGTGATTGCGCTTGCATAATCCGGGTGCGATACTCGGGATACAACCCGTTCCAATCAATGCCGCCAAAATCGGCATAGAGATACTTTTCGTTCACAATGCGCCAGACTTCATCGAAGATCTGGAGTCGTTCATCGAGCGTGGGAACATCGGGCGTCGGGATTCGGGTGGGCAGGGGCGTCGGGGGAGGGGTTGGAGGGGGAAGCGGGATTGCTGTCGCCGGTAACGATGTTGACACGCTCGATGTCGCAATCCCGGCAGTCCAGACCGGAGGCGTGTCAGTCGCCACCGGCGTGGCCATCATCGCCGGCGCCGGCGCCATGCCGCAGCCGGTCAGCGTGACCACGCCAACAAAAGCGCCCAGTTGAAGCAGAACATTTCTAAGAAGCATTCGCACCATCACCTGCCGCGTGATCTGCAATAGACATCCCCAGGTTGCGGACCTACCTCACGATATCGAATGCGGAACGCAAGACCTGACCCGCCACTTCAGCGCCAAGGCGTGAACCTTCACCGCCATTTTCGATCATTACCACGACGGCAAACCGCGGTTGATCGACGGGCGCGATTGCAATGAACCAGGCGTGGGCGCACAGCCTTTCGGGATCAGCCGATGTCGGGCAGGGATACTCCGCCGTACCGGATTTACCGCCCACTTCGATACCGGGAACCGCATTCGCCGCTTTCCCGAATCCATAGGCTACAGCAGCACGCATATTCGCGCGCATGCGCATTGCAACATCGACCGGCATAACCCGCCGGATTGGGCGCGGACCGTTGCGCACCACCGTCGTTCCATCAGGACGAATAATCTCTGCCACCAGAAATGGTCGCATCATCATACCATCATTGGCGATGGTTGCGGCAACCATTGCCATTTGTAACGGCGTGACCTGCAACTCCCCCTGACCGAAGCCGGTATCGGCGAGCGCAGCACGGCTGGTCAGAAAACCGGGATTGACATAAAGCAGGCTCGGCAGGGTCGGCAAGTCGGTAAAGCCATTGTAGACGTTCGAGGCTTCCTGGGGGCGATAGATATCGAAACGGCGGGCAGTTTCAGCGAGCAAGTCCGGTCCGAGTCGCATCGCATACTCGGCAAACGCCGTATTGCACGAAAAGGCATAGACCCGTTCGAGATTCGGTTCAGCGGGGAACGGCGTTGAACGGATGATCCCTTCCAGCCCGCTGCGCACCGCATTGACCACCGGCGGCGCGCCAGGTTCCGTTGAGCGCTCATCGGGGCAATCGATCACATCGGGACGTCCCTGCGCTGGATGGAGCAGGGTTGCCACAGCCGTCACGGTTTTGAATGTCGAGCCAGGCGCATACCTTCCCTGCGTGGATCGATTGAGCAACGGCTGACCGGCGCCTTCAGCATTGATAGCGCGCCAATACTCATCGATCCGCCGGTTTTCCGCCTGACGGTCGGGCGCCGCCGGATTGAACGCCAGGCCACGCGGATCGAAACCGGGGCGTGAGACCATTGCCAGCACCGCGCCGGTGCGCGGATCGAGCACCACGATCGAGCCGGTACGCTTACCAAGCGCCGCGTGCGCCGCAGCCTGCAACCGCGCATCGATCGTCAGGCGCACCGTATCGCCGATGCGCGGCTGATTAAGCAGCGCGTCCTGGATGCGCCGCCACGAATCACGCTCGCCGGAGAGGTAGTCGTTGTACGTGGCTTCGATACCGGACTGACTGAAACGACTGCTGAAAAACCCGACGATAGCGCCAAACGCCGTGGGATCATACGTTTCGGCAAGCGGGTAGCGACGCACGGCATAATTGCCTTCGACGACTTCGGTTGCCACAATCACGGTTCCGTTGCGATCAAGGATTGGTCCGCGCTGGACCTTCAGCGCTGCAATCACTTTACGCACATTGCTGGTCGTCTGACCGGTCTGTTGATCGACGAACACTGCGCCGGCAATCGCGTCCGCATACACGAACTGTTGGCGGAAGAGTTGGAGCGCCAGCCCGACGAAGCCAATTGCAATCGCCAGAGACAGATGCTGGACATGGCGCGTGATACCGGCAGAATCCGAAGGCAGCGACAAACGCGCAGCGACATACAGCAGCGGCAGCGCGAGCCACAGCGCCGCCATCCAGCGACTATCCTGGTCGATTGGCTGCAGCAAGCCGTAGATCAGCAGCAGAGCCGCAGCACCCAGACTGATGAACCGAATGACCGAGCGCACTGTCAATCGAGTGGCAGCGACGCACGCACCGTGACGCCGCCTCCATCCAGTTCGAACACATCGAGACGACCATCGTGCTCAGCGAGACGATACTGCATCGTGCGCAGGGAGCGCCACCCGGGGCGCTCATACGTCCCATCGAGCAAACCAATGCCATCGTCCTGGATCATCAAGACAACCGATGACGAGTCGTACCGCAGGGTCACGCTGACCGACGACGCATGCGCGTGCTGTTGAACATTGAGAAAGGCTTCCTGTGCAAGACGCACCAGCAACTGGCGTTGGGCATAGCGCACCTGCCGTGCTCGTCCCAATTGGGTGACGCGAACCGCAATGCCGGTATGTTGACTGAACCGCGATGCCAGAATATCGATGGCTGTTCCCAGTTCGACATCGGTAGTCGACGGCGGGGCAAACAGCAGGCGGCGCAATTCGTCGGCGCCGTGTTCTGCGGTGCGAATGCGTGTTGCCTGCGCCACCGGCGACGGTTCGCTGGCGTCACGTGGTATGGAGCCGATTCTGCCGCCTTCGCGCGGCAGAGAGAGCGTATCGGGCGGCGCTGAGCGATGTGGACGCACATCCGGTCGTTCAGGGGGACGGCGCAGCGGCGCACGGCGATGTTCCACGTAGTCGCGCGCCATTTCCACCACGGGATGCACCAGAGCGCCAAACAACGGCGGCACAATCATTGTCGGCGCCAGCGTCATCCAGGAGTCCCCGCCGGCAAGCACGCGATCAGCCGGCGGCGACCCCGTAGCCCACAGGGCTGCCAGATCGATCGACACGAAGGTCAGTCCCGCCATGATACCGCCGCGCCAGCCGTACATCAATGCTGGCAGCACCAGCGAATTGCTTGCGCAGAGCAGAAAAGGGCTGTCCCATCCGCCGCTGAACAGGACCAGAGCGACGCCGTAGACAATGTCGATCAGCAGGATCGTGGGGTCACGTCGGACAATGCGCAAATACGGCTGGGCAAACCGCGTGGCAAGGACGTTGACCAGCAATGCCGCAGACAGCGCCCACAACTGCGTTGCATCGAGCAACCCCTGCGCCAGCAACCAAAGGAAAGTCGCTCCCCACACTATCCAGCGGGACGTAAAAAAAATCACGTGGTCTGCCAGCCATGGGTTTGGCGGAAGGCGTGTCCCGCTCACGCTACACCTCGCGCATTTACGAATGAGCCGGTCAACAACCGAGCCGCCGGCGTATCTCGACAGAAGTGGACGACAGCGTCGGGGCTTGTAATGCTAAGTGTAACAGAAAGCAGCGGCAGCGGCAAGGGTAGATTAGGGGAGAGGGGGGAGAGGTGAGGGGGGGAGGTGAGGGAGGAGAGGTGAGGGGGGAGAGGTAGGAGAGGTGAGGGGGGAGAGGTGAGAGGTGAGAGGTAGGAGAGGTGAGGGAGGAGAGGTAGGAGAGGAGAGGTAGGAGAGGAGAGGTAGGAGAGGTGAGGTAGGAGAGGTGAGGTAGGAGAGGTGAGGTAGGAGAGGTGAGGGGGGAGAGGGAGGGGGGAGAGGTAGGAGAGGTGAGGGGGGAGAGGTAGGGGGGAGAGGTAGGAGAGGTGAGGGGGGAGAGGTAGGAGAGGTGAGGGGGGAGAGGTGAGGGAGGAGAGGTGAGGGGGGAGAGGTGAGGGAGAGTAAGTCTCAGAAGCCAGCGGTAGCGGGGAGGATCATCTGGTGCAATCGTGCAAAATTCCCTTGACGAAAGCAGGTGCATTCTGGTTCAATAGCACGAGACATTGAATCAGAGTTTATCTGGAGGTTAAGAGGAACGGCATGGACATTGCGACAATCGCTCTCTTTATCCTTGGTCTGGCGCTGCTCATCGTCGGCGCAGAGGGATTGGTGCGCGGCGCATCGCGCATGGCGCTGGGATTGGGCATTTCACCACTGGTTGTCGGGTTGACCGTCGTCGCTTTCGGCACCAGCGCGCCTGAACTGGCGGTCAGCATCCAATCGGCGCTCGCCGGTCCCAAGGGTGCGGACGTGGCGTTGGGGAATGTCGTTGGCAGCAATATTGCCAATGTGCTGCTCATTCTGGGCATCTCAGCGACAATTACGCCGCTCGTCGTTCAACAGCAACTCATCCGACTCGACGTGCCGCTTATGATCGGCGCATCGCTGCTGGTGTTCATTATGGCCATGGATGGCGTCATTAGCAGAATCGATGGGCTTCTTCTGTTTAGCGGAATTGTGATCTATACTGTGTTTGCAATTCACCAGAGCCGCAAAGAGTCGGCGGAAGTGCAGCAAGAGTACAGCGCCGAGTTTGATACCGGCAAACCGCAGTCCCTCAGCGATTGGATCAAGAATATGCTGTTGCTGGTCGGAGGGCTGGCGCTGCTGGTGCTTGGCGCGCGCTGGCTGGTCGACGGGGCGATCAGTTTTGCACGGATGTTTGGCGTCAGCGAACTGGTGATCGGGTTGACAATTGTAGCAGTCGGAACGTCGCTGCCGGAAATCGCCACATCGATCGTTGCTGCGCTGCGGGGCGAACGTGATATTGCTGTCGGCAATGTGGTGGGCAGCAATCTCTTCAATCTGCTGTCGGTGCTTGGGTTGTCCAGCATTGTCGCGCCGGCAGGTGTTAACGTCGCTCCGGCGGCGCTCAATTTCGATCTGCCGGTCATGCTGGCTGTAGCAGTTGCGTGCCTGCCGATTTTCTTCACCGGTCGATTGATCGCGCGCTGGGAGGGATGGCTGTTTCTGGGATACTATGTTGTCTATACGCTCTATCTTGTGCTGGCGGCGTCGCAACACGACATCCTGCCTGCATTCAGTAACGTGATGGGGCTGTTCGTGCTGCCGCTGACGGCGATTACCCTCGTTATCCTGGCGTGGCGCGCCTTACGCTCGGAACGGCGCACGGCGGCATCGTAAGCAGAATGGTCAGAGTGCGACAGTGGATGTGGATACTGGCGATGATCCTGGCGACCGGGTGCAGCCGGGGTGCAGCGCCGCCGCCGACGCGCCTCGTCCCGACGCGTATGCCAACCATCGCGCTCTCGCCAACAAGCATGGCGTCGGGCGCCGCCGATACCGGCTGGATCGTCGCTGCACGCGGCGTTGAAGTTCGCACGCTGACCGACATCGGTATCATTGCCGACGTTGCCACACCGATCTACGTGGTTCGTCTCAATCCGGCGCTTGTGCGCCTGCGCGTCCGCTATGCGCCCGATACGCCGCAACTCCTGCGGACCTGGGTTGCAGCGCACCATCCGCTCGTTGCCGTCAATGGCGGCTTTTTTACGGCGGACAATCGGGCAACGGCGCTCATCGTGGCTGATGGCGAAGCGCATGGCGCATCCTACGCCGGTTTTGGCGGTATGCTCGCCGCATCAGCCGATGGACGAGTCTGGATCCAGGCGCTGCGAGATGAGCCGTATGACCCTGCGATGCCGCTCGATCAGGCGATTCAGTCGTTTCCGATGCTGGTCTACCCCGGTAGCGCCGTCGCCGAGATCGCTGACAATGGGCAACGCGCTCGCCGTACTGCGGTTGCCGTAGATCGCGCGGGTCGCCTCCTGATCATTGTCTGCCCGACCAGCGCATTTTCGCTTCAGGCGCTGGCAGCCTGGCTGGCCTCCTCGGACCTGGAAATCGACCGGGCGCTTAACCTCGATGGCGGCTCATCGAGCGGTTTGTTCGTGGATGCCGGCGATGTTCGCTGGCAGATCGACTCGTTTGTAGCGCTTCCCTCGGTGCTGCTGGTCGAACCGCGCACGCCGTAACAGCGGCGATGCAATCTCCCTGCGATGGGTCTAAGGATGAACAGTTGCGGGCTAACGCCCGCGCCGAAGCAGTGCAAGCCCCTGCGAGGCTGCGCACAAGGGCGCGTTTGGGGCACGTCCAATACCCCCCTCTCGCCGTGTGGGAGCGGAGGGCAGGGGGTGAGGGGGCAGCGCCGGGCGGCTGCGGGGTGAAACGGTCGTGCATTATCGGCCTGCCTGGCGCCTGACGGCACAGGCTATGGGGAGCGATGCCACTTTCAGAAATCCTCGCTGCGCTCCGAATGACACGTCTCATTGTCGCATCAGCCCGGACCGGTGATGTCGCGGGAGCGGAAGAGGTGCAGCGAGAGAAACAGGAACAGCGCCGAGTAAACCGCGACCACGAGGGTCGCCTGGAGCGGCGAGGGCAGTTGGGACAGATCGAGCGGCGCTGTAGTTTCGGGGCGCAAACCAAATGCGTGGCGGTTCATGAGGGTCAGGGTGTTGATGTTTTGCCCGATCGTCAGGTTGTACGCCAGCGCCCATACGCCGCCAAGAACGCGCAGCAATGCCAGTGCGCCAAAGCCAGCCTCGACGACGATATAGGAAAGACCGACCGCCAGCCCGCCGAGCAGCGAGCGCGTAAGCAGTGTGGCATATGCCGTCAACAGGATATACGGCAGCAACACGTAGAGCGCACGAAGAATCCCCAGGATCAGGTTCACCAGATCACCCGGTGTTATGCTCACGCCAGCGCCGAGAAGCGGTGCGAGCAACAGCCCGAGGAGCGAAGCAAGCGCCACTGCCAGGAGGGTCGCCGTTGCGAGGGCAAGCATGATGGTCACCAGTTTCGCCAGCAGGTAGCGCTCGCGCACCGGATCGCGCGCCAGATGAGTGCGGAGCGTTCCCCAGCTATACTCACTGCCAATCGCGCCAGCCGCAAAGATCACGGCAAAAATGCCGCCCAAACCATTGATGTGGCTCAACGCCGTAGCAAAAATGCCGGGAAAGAGAAGACCACGCCGCCACTCCTCGAACTGTGCGCTCACAACGCCCTCTCGCACCGGCATGCCGACCGTCAGCGCAAACTGGACCAGCACCTGCGCCACCAGCAGCGCAAGAAAGATGGACAGCAGGATCCAGCTCAATGGTCGGCGCGACAGTTTGATCCATTCAGCGCGAATGAGATTGATCATCACTGCTCACGATCAGCGGTTACTTCGAGGAAGAACTCTTCCAGACTGGTTTCGTACTGCCGGATTTCCGTTACTGGCACACCGCCGGCGGTCAGGAGCGCATTAATCTCAGCGGTGCGATCTCCGGGCGCCTCGATAAGGAATGCATCGCCATACTCGCTGATGCGCGAAACCCATGGCGTTGCACGAAGGAGCGCTTCAGCCCGCTCGCGGTCGCCGATCACGCGCACCAGCACGCCGCGCCGCAGCAAGGCGGCTACTTCTCCCTGGGCAATAATGCGCCCCTGCTTAAGGATGGCGACGCGCTGACAGATCTGTTCGACTTCGTGGAGCAGATGACTGCAAAGAAATACGGTGCGTCCGCTGCCCGACAGCGAGCGCACGAGATTACGGATCTCGTGTTGACCGGCGGGATCAAGGCCATTTGTCGGCTCATCGAGCATGATCAGGCGCGGTTCGTGGAGCAGCGCCGCCGCGATCCCCAGTCGCTGCTTCATCCCCTGGGAGTATGTGCCAAACCGATCACGGGCGCGAGCAGTCAGATCGACCTGCGCCAGCACCGCTTCGACCCGGCGGTCGGGAAGACCGGCTGCGCGCGCCAGCACCCGAAGATTGTCGCGCCCGGAAAGATAGGGGTAGAACGCAGGCGCTTCGATCATTGCGCCGACCTCACGAAGCGCCGCTGCCGCTTCACGCTGAATATCGCAGCCAAGCACAAATGCCTGGCCGGAAGTCGGGCGAATCAGCCCTAACAACATGCCGATCGTCGTGGTTTTCCCTGCGCCATTCGGCCCAAGGAAGCCGAAGATTTCGCCGGGACGCACCTCGAAATTGATGCGATCAACAGCAACGCGGTTGCCAAACCGCTTGGACAGGTCTTTTGTATAGATGACCGCATCCATAGACAAACCTTCGGATGACCGGATCAGAGATGCTCCCCACAGCGAAGGCGCCCCGACGATCTCCCCGCACTGCGGGCGCCCTTGCGGGCAACGTTCCCTGTTCAATGGGCGCTCCTCATACTGACGCCAGGCTGGCAAGCGATGACGTTCCGCAGTGAAAGCGGAGCGCATCGGGCAGTGTCACGTGCCAGCCGGCAAAACTGCGTCCGCCGGCAAACTCCTGATACGAGACGACGGCGCCACCGCTCACCAGCACATTGCACAATGCCTGTGTCGCCTCCACTGCGTCGGACTCATCATACCGACCGACATCAACATAACAACGCGGTGCGTCCCCTCCACGCATGCGGTGGCGTTCCAGCAAAGCGGCTATTCGCCGGATCGGTGGCAACTGTGGCGATTGCGCCAGAGCGCCGCCAAAGATGTCGGGGTGGTGCAGCGCAATCATCAACGCGCGGGTTGTGTTCTCATTCGCGCCGCCAATGATCCGGTCGAGCGGGTCGTGCGACGTGGCGTACCGGGCATCGATCCAGGCTCGATCTCGGCGCGCAGATCGGCGAACGTTGGACGAAACAGGGCGCTGCCACTCATTCAGAACCTCCTCGCAACGACGCCAGGCTTCTACAGCGCCTTGACGAGCGCTGCGCGACTTCTGCATACGTACCGTTATCAAGAATGAATGAGGTACGCGCTCCACGCAGCTACTCGCGCGCCAGTTCCTGCTCCAGCGCCTGTTGCACTGCCTGCGGATTCGCCTGACCGCGCGTGGCTTTCATCACCTGCCCGATCAGGAATTTGATGGCGGTCGCTTTGCCGCGCCGATATTCTTCTACAACCTTCGGGTTGCCGGCAATCGCCTGCCGCACCAGATCGGTCAGCGCGTCACCCGCTCCAATAACTGCCAGACCCCGTTCAGCAACGATCAGCGCCGGAGAACGCCCCTCACGAAAGGCGGCCTCGAACGCTTCTTTAGCGCTGGTGCGCGTGATCACACCCTGGTTCAACAACTCCTGAACCTCGCCGATGTACTCGGGGCGCACCCGTTGCGCGGCGCTCTCCAGTGTCTCGCCGGTGTCCTTCAGCAACCGAAAGAACTCGCCGGTCATCCAGTTTGCCACGTCCTTCGGCATTACGCCGCGTGCGCGCGCTGCTGCGACTGCCTGCTCATAGAAATCCGAAACCGGACGCTCATCGGTCAGCACACCAGCGTCATACGCCGTCAGATCATACTCCTCGATGAACCGTCTACGACGCGCATCGGGCAATTCCGGCAGTTCGGCGCGCCGCTCCTCGATCCAGGCGTCGGTCAGGCGCAGCGGCGGAATATCCGGTTCCGGGAAGTAGCGATAATCCTCGGCAAACTCTTTGGTGCGCTGCGCGACCGTCGTCCCGCTGGCTTCGTCCCAGCCGCGTGTCGATTGGACAATCGGCTCACCGACTTTCAGCGCCCGGATTTGACGTTCGATCTCATACGCCAGCGCCCGCTCGACGAAGCGAAACGAGTTGATGTTCTTGATCTCGACTTTGGCGCCGTACTCCTGCTGACCGGCGGGGCGCACCGAAACATTGGCATCGCAGCGCAGCGCACCCGACTCCATATCGCCGCTGTTGACACCGATCCAGACCAGGATCTGGCGCAGTTTCTGGAAGTAGCGGCGCGCTTCCTCCGGCGAGGAAATGTCCGGCTTCGAGACAATTTCCATGAGCGGCACGCCAGCGCGGTTGAAATCGACGAGCGACCCGCCATCGTTGGTGTGGATCAGTTTGCCGGTGTCTTCCTCGATATGCACGCGCGTCAGCCCGATGCGCTTTGGACCGTGATCTCCCTCGATCTCCACCCACCCGTCGACGCAGAGCGGATCATCGTACTGGCTGCGCTGATAACCGGATGGCAGGTCGGCGTAGAAATAATTCTTACGGCTGATGACATTTTCGTGGGAGATGCGACAGTTGAGCGCCAGACCGGTAAGCGCCGCGAGTTCGATAGCGCGACGGTTCGGCACGGGCAAAGCGCCGGGCAACCCCATGCACACCGGGCAGACATGCGTGTTCGGCGGCGCACTGGCATAATCGGCGCTGCAACCGCAGAACATTTTCGCGCGTGTCAGGATCTGCGCGTGGATTTCAAGCCCAATCGTCACCAGATAGTCCATGCGTTTCCCCGCAATGATGCTGTTCGTGTATCAGCATTATAGCATCAGCCGAGCTTGTATCCGATCTGGCGCAGGAACCCTTTGCGCCAGGCGATATCCTCTTCGCCCTCAATTCCGGCAGGAGCGCTGCCGTCGATCACGCCGAGCACGCCGCGCCCTTGCTCCGTCGTGGCGACAACCACTTCGAGCGGGTTGGCGGTGGCGCAGAAAATCCGGCACACTTCTGGAACCGCTTTGATGGCGTTGAGCACATTGATCGGATAGTATCCCGCTCCCAGCACAACGATAAAGGTGTGTCCGGCGCCGATTGCCAGCGCATTGCGCCGCGCCAGGTCGATCAGGTCCTCATCGACGCCGCTCCAGCGCACCAGGCATTTGCCGGACGCCTCGCAGAACGCCAGTCCGAACTTGATGCCCGGAACCGCAGTGACCAGCGCCTCGTGGATGTCTTCGACCGTCTTGATGAAGTGTGTCTGCCCCAGAATGACGTTCAGTCCATTTGGGTTTTCGACCTTTACGGTTGTCAGTTGCATATGCTCCTCCTGTTATGCTATTGAGAGGATAAATATCGGTTCTGCTGGCGGCAGGCGCCCTGAGCCTGTCGAAGGGCGCCTGCCGTTGTCTGCCTTGCACCAGGCGCCTGCTGCTGGCGGCTAGCCGGATTTAATGCTCAAAAATCATGGTTTGACGCTCTCTGCTGCGGTTGGTATAATCGGTGCAATTATAGAACAAGCTCCCCACGTGCAGAAAAGAGCCTCCATGGATCTCAGTTACTTTATCACTCCCAACCCCGACTTCGGCGCCCCGGAATGGGTCTTTTTTATTGCTCAGTTCGTGGTGGCCATTGCCGGCGCGTACCTGACCTTTATGCATGTCGATACAAATCCGGTGCGCGGTCCGGCGCTGCGTCGTCTGGGGTACGCTTTGCTCATTCTGGGGCTGCTCGGAGCGATCATCGGCGCACTGCGGCGCAGCGCCATCGAACCCTTCACGGCGCCGTACTGGATGACGATCATGACGGTGCTGTCCATCGCGCTGATCATCTATGCCGTGTACTACGCCCGGTTTGTGTATCCCGGTCGGCTGGCAGCCTGGGAGGCATCGCAGCGCGGCAAAGGAGCGCGGGCCGCTGTGCGTTCGCAGCCGACACAGCGCGCAGCGGTGCGTGAAAGTGCGGTGCGTCAAGAAAAGGTTCCTGCCAACGGTGCTGCGCCGCGCCCGTCGAGTGGGCGACGCGCTGCGCGGCGGGAACATAAGCGGCGGAATAAGTAGGGGTTATAGAGTTAATCTGATCCCTAACCCCTACTCCCTAACCCCCAAACGTTGTCTGCCGCAACATCAGGAAGCCGCCGATCCGGTACGCCAGCGTGGCGTCGATGCGGTAGGGACCGCCGGGAACGCCAGCGAGCGGCGTTTCGACGAACTCCTGATCGCCGCTGATGGTGGCGCTGCCGGAGGCGCCGTGCGCGCCGGCGATGTCGAGAACCACAAACTGCGGGCGCGCGCCCCGCGCGTACAGGAGCGAAATGCTCGCCATCGGCGGCGCCGGGCTGACATGCGTCACCCGCACCAAACGCAGCCGCGCGGGGCGCGCACCGGCGATCAGCGCCGCCGCTGCCAGCACTCCGATGCCGATTGCCGCCCAACGTCGCCACTGCATCACAGCACCTCGCTACGCCACACCAATGTCCCACGTCGCCTTCAGGTCCTGCGCCGAATACCGGCGAAACGCCAGAATGGTGTTGGTGCGCCTGATGCCGTCGATCTGCGCCAGGCTCGCGGGCACGACTTCAGCCAACTGTTCGTACTCCGCCAGCCGCAGCACCGCAATGATGTCGAACTCGCCGGTGACGCTGTAGACTTCTGCGACATTCGGCAGGTTGGCGATCGTCTGCGCGATCTGTGCAATTTTCGCTGGCTCCGCCTGAATGAGCACGAAAGCGGTGAGCATCGGGGTTCCTTTCCATTCTCGTGTATAATTGGCGCCGTTGTTGTGTGGGTTCGGAGCAGTGCGACACATCTGCCATGATAGCAGAGTTTTCCGTGTTTCTCATGCTAATGCGCGGTCATTTGTACACTACTGCTGGGGCGCTGCGGGCGAACGCCCTCGCTAAGGACGCAGTTCGACGGCGCTCACCGCAAGTGAAAGCCCCGTTGGCTGCTGATGCCAATGCACAGTCATGCGTCCACGACATGCCTGCCGGTGCGCGTTGACCGTTGCGCCTTGCACAACGAACGCTCGAACATCTTGTCTGACTGACCGTGATGTAGAGCCTATCCGAAAAATCGCTGACTGAGGTGCGACCGGGTAGGCGAAGGCAATGCCTTCGCCAAGTTGGCGGGTCTGCCATAACGCCTCCTTCTACGGAGGTGCGACCGGGTAGGCGAAGGCATTGCCTTCGCCAAGTTGGCGGGTCTGCCATAACGCCTCCTTCTACGGAGGTGCGACCGGGTAGGCGAAGGCATTGCCTTCGCCTACCCAACAACGCTTGACTATGGCAAAAAGTCATCCCCTGACAGTGGGCATTGACGTCGATAGACTTAACCAATGCGGGACACAGCATAGCCGGTGCAAGCGGGACAGGATAGAACAATGACGGATGAGAGACGCGCGCAGTATACCCTTGACGATCCGAGCGGCGGCATCTCCTGGCTGTGGCGTTACACGGCAACACAGTGGAACCGGCTCTTTGGCTTGAATATCAGCCGTCTCGACGATTTGCTGTATGTTGGCGGCGAGTTTCATGCCAGTCAATGGCCTCATTTGCATGCGCTGGGTATTCGCGCGGTCCTGAGCCTTCAGGCGGAGCGCGTGGATGCCTTTGAGGGACCTCAGCCGGATCGGGTGTTGCGACTGGAAGTCGCCGATTTTCATCCGCCGACCATCGATCAATTGCATCAGGCAGTCGCATTCGTGAGTGCTGCACACGCTGATGGGCTGCCCACCCTGATCCACTGTCACGCCGGGGTGGGACGCGCGCCATTGACCGTAGCGGCATATCTAGTGGCGCAGGGGCTGACAGGCGCCGACGCACTGGAGCGGGTGCGGCGTGCGCGCCCGATCATCGGGCTGAACGAGCGACAGATGCAGCGGCTGATCGAGTGGGAACAGGTAGTGCGCAGTTGATCTGCTATAATTGCCGCCCTGATGAAGCCTTTCAATATCACACTCAGAACCGGTTCGCTTCGCTTAGACGGAAAGGCGACGCGATACGCCATCGTTCCGGTATTGCTGACATCCGGATGGATTGCGGCAATCGCGGTTCTTGGTTCATCTGACGTTCTCGTCTGGGCGCTTTCGAGCGCTGGGACACTGGCGTTGCTGGCAGGCGCTGCGCTGGCGCTGTGGATCGTTCCGGGGATGGCGCTGATCAGCCTGCTCTGGCGCGACCACACCTTGAGCGCTATCGAGCGCGTTGGTGTGGCATGGGGCGTTGGCGCGGCGCTGCCTCCGATCCTGTTGCTTCTGGCGGATCTCCTCGATCTGCCATGGAATCGTATCACAACGATCGCGTATGTGGTTTTTGCCGTGAGTGTCTGGCTGTTTGCAGTGTGGCGCCACGCGAAGGCGCCAGAACGTGCGCCGCAGCATGATCCGGCGAACGGACGGATTGCTCAAGGCTATGCCGCCTCCCTGATGATCGGTCTCGTGGCGCTGGCGTTGATTGCCCGTCTCTACACCACGCGCGATATGCTGGTCGGGTCGAATGTGGACAGTTACCATCATACGCTGATCGTCCAGCTACTGGTCGAGCAGCAGGGACTGTTTGCGTCGTGGCAACCATATGCGCCGTTGACAACCCTTACGTATCATTATGGCTTCCATGCCAATGCGGCGTTCGTTCACTGGCTGACCGGCATTCCGACGACACACGCTGTCGTTAAGGTCGGACAGATGATGAACGCGGCGACGCTTCTGGCTGTGTTTGCATTGACCCTTAGATTGACCGGCAGCACGATTGCCGGCGTGTGGGCGGCGCTTATTGTCGGGTTCTACAATACGCTGCCAGCCTTTCTGGCGTTTTGGGGGCGCAATCCATTCGTCACCAGCCATATTGTTCTCGTTGCTGTGCTGATCACCTGGATGGCGGCCATCGAGGCGCCCCGCCGCGATTGGCGCTTGCTGACGCTGGCGGGAATCGTGAGCGCCGGGCTTACGCTGAGCCATTATCAGACAACCATGCTGGCAGCGCCTGTGATCCTGATCTTGCTGCTGGCGCTGCGTCTGCACGCTTCATCCGGCGTCATCCTGGCAACGCTGGGACGCGCTGTGATCATTGGCGTCATTGCGCTTCTGCTGACGCTTCCCTGGCTGCTGAATGTCGCCGGTGGGCACCTGGACCGGAATGTAGCGCATACAATGCACCCTGAAGCCGCAGCCGGGCAGATTCTGGCAGCAGCGGTACCGGCTATTGTTCCGCTCTATCTCAAAGGTCCGACGCTTGCGGCTGCAATCATCGGCGCATGGCTGGCAGCGCGGCGACGCTTCTGGCGCGCACTCTTACCTGTTGGCTGGATACTGGCGATACTGGCGACTGCTATGCCGCATCTGCTCGGATTACCCGGCACGGGTGTGATTCAGGGGGATGTTGTCGCCATGATTCTCTACTTGATGGCGGCGCCGCTGGCAGGCGTTACGCTGGCATCAATCTGCGAGATGCTGGAGCGTGCTGCACCCCGCCTGACATCTGTTTCGCTTGCAATCGCCATCATCCTTGTCAGCACATGGGGTGTGGGCTGGCAGCGCGACCTGGTTCCTTTCTACATGCGGATGGTCACCCCTGCCGATGTACAGGCGATGGAATGGGTCCGCACACATACCCCGTCTGGTGCACGCTTCATCATCAACAGTCACCCAATCTACGGCGGCGATATGATCGTTGGGACGGACGCCGGATGGTGGTTGCCGTTCTTTGCCGGACGGCAGACGAATGTGCCGCCGATGTCGTATGGGAGCGAGTTGAGCGCCGATCCGCGGTATGCCGCAGAGATTCACACCCTGGCGCGCGATCTGCGACAACGACCATTAACCGATGGGCGAGCCGTGCGGATTGACCTGACTCTGCCCGAGACGATTGATCGGCTACGCAACGCGGGCTACACCTATGTCTACAGTGGCGCGCAGCCGATTGCCGGTCCTGGCGGAATCCCCGCACCAGACCGCATCGATACCAGCAGACTGCGCGAAAGTCCGCATTTCCGTCTTGTCTATGAAGCAGGCGGTGTTGAAATCTTTGAGTTGGTGACGCAATGAAAATCACCCTGATCGGTCCGACCTATCCGTTCCGTGGCGGCATTGCGCACTACACGACGCTCCTGACTCATCATCTCCGTCAGCATCACGACGTGCGGTTGATCTCGTACATCAAACAGTATCCCAAGTGGCTCTACCCCGGCAATACTGCCATGGACCCCAGCCCGGACGAGAGTGCGCTGCGCGTCGAGTGCGACCGGGTGCTCACACCGGTGAATCCGCTGACCTGGTGGCGCGCCTTCCGCATGATCCAGCGCGATAACCCTGATCTGTTGCTGCTTCAGTGGTGGACGCCGTTCTGGTCGCCGATGCTGTTTGTGCTGACACGCCTGGTCCGTCGTTACACGAATGTGCGCATCCTGTTTTTATGCCATCATGTGATCGCTCCCGACGGCGGCATGTTCGACTGGTATCTGGCGCGACGCATTCTGTGGCGCGGACATGCGTTCATTGTCATGAGCGAAGAAGATTTTGCGTTACTGCGGCGCGCATTGCCGTGGGCGCGCATTAAAGGGGTCACCCATCCACCCTACGACGTATTCAGCCGCACGCCGCTGCCGCGCGCCGAAGCGCGCGCCCGCCTTGGGTTGAACGCCGATGATCCGGTGCTGCTCTTCTTCGGGTTTATCCGGCGCTACAAAGGGCTGCGTCATCTGATACGGGCGCTGCCGCTGGTTCGTCAGCACATTCCTGCGCGATTGTTGATCGTCGGCGAGTTCTGGGAGGATGACCGTCCGTATCGCTCGCTGGTGCGTGAACTTGGTCTCGATGATGTGGTGCATTTCCACAGCGAGTATGTTCCCAACGAGCAGATTCCCGTTTACTTCTCGGCATGCGATGCCGTTGTGCTGCCGTATCTCGAAGCGACGCAGAGCGGCGTGGCGCAACTGGCGATCGGGTTCGAGAAGCCGATGATTGCAACGTCGGTTGGCGGGATGCCGGAGACGATCCACCACGGTGAAACCGGGCTGATCGTGCCGCCGGGCGATAGTGTTGCGCTGGCGGATGCCATTGTGCGCTTCTTCCGCGAGGGGCTGGCGGAGCCATTCGCTCAGAGCATTCGTGTAGCGCGTGAGCACGACTCGTGGATGCCGCTGGTGCGCCTGATCGAGGAGTTGGCGGAACCCTCGACGACGCACGCTGAACAACCGGCGCCGCAGACAGCGTCGCCGAGGGTGCTGTAGCGCTTTACCTGCTATGGAGAATACAACCTATCGCGGTCAGCCAATCCGGTATGGGTATACCGGCATCGAGAAGCGCCTTGCCGCGCTGCGGGCAATGCATGGCTGGCAGGGGGCGCGGGCGCTCGACGTGGGTTGCGGCAATGGCGCCTATACCCTGGCAATTGGACGTGAAGCGGCGCTGGTATGGGGCGTTGATATTGACCGGCGCTGGTTGTGCGAGTTCATTCATCATCCTCAGATCACGCCGAACATTGGCGTGGGGCAGGCTGATGGCGAGCGTTTGCCGTTCCGTGATGCCGTCTTCGATGTTGTTTTTTGCATTGAAACGCTCGAGCACATTGCACATGAGCGTGCTGCATTGAGCGAAATGCGGCGCATTCTGCGCAACGACGGAACACTGCTGCTAACCGCGCCTAACAAATGGTTTCCATTTGAGACCCACGGATTGCGTGGCATACCGCACAGCTATTTCATCCCCTTTGCCTCGTGGCTGCCTGAGCCGCTTCATCGTCGGTACGCCAACGCCCGCATCTATACCGAACAGAGTATGCGACGCTTGCTCGAAGAGACTGGCTGGCGCGATATTCGAATCGATTGGATGCTGCCACCTTTCGATATGCTGCGCCCATACGAATTGCAACCGCTGTTTCGCGCAGCCGCGGGCATCCTTGATAAAACGCCTCTCCGTCGATTCGGCGTTTCATTGATAGTCGCAGCGACAAAATAGTATGCGCATCGCCTTCCTCTGCACGTCCAGTCTCGATTATCCGTCGCCACGCGGTCGCTGGCTGCCGCTGGCGCGCCGCCTGGCGCGCGAGGGGCACGAAGCGCATCTGCTGATGCTCCACCCGACCTTCGACCGCTTGCGCGTGCGGCGATTTATTCACGACGGCGTCCACTGCGCGTATGTCGGGCAGATGCACGTCTATGGTCTACCCGGCGAGCGACGGCACTTCGGCGCGCTGGAACTGGCGTCGGTTTCGCTGCAAGGCGCCCTGGCGCTGGCGCTGGCGGCTATCCGCCTGCGCCCCGCTGCCATCCACGTGGCGAAGCCGCAGCCAATCAATGGGCTTGCCGGCATCCTGGCAGCGCGCAGCGGCGCGGCGCTGTACGTCGACTGCGACGATTACGAGGCGGCAGCGAACCGCTTCGGCGGCGCCTGGCAGCGGCGGGTTGTGGCATGGTGGGAGGATCGCCTGCCACGCATGGCGCACGGAGTGAGCGTCAATACCCGCTTCCTCCATGATCGCCTGCAACGCCTGGGTGTGCCCGAATCACGTTTGCGCTATGTGTCGAATGGCGTCGATCTCGACCGTCAGACGCTGCCGGATGCGCGCCGGGTTGCCGCGCTGCGCGCTGCGCTCGGTCTGACCCATAACCCAACGGTCGTCTATCTCGGCGCTATCAGCGCTGTGGCGCATGGAGTGCGTCTGCTCGTCGATGCGTTTGCGTTCCTGAGCAAACGTCTCCCTGCGGCGCGCTTGATTGTGGTTGGCGATGGCGATGATCGCCGGGCATTGATGGCGTATGCCCGGGCGCGCGGACTGGAGCGGTCGATCATCTGGGCAGGGCGCGTGTCGCCTGAAGCCGCGCTCACGTGGCTGGCAGTCGGCGACTGCTCGGTCGATCCGGTCGATGATACGCCTGCGGCAGCCGCGCGGTCGCCGCTCAAGATCGTCGAGAGCCTGGCGGCAGGCGTGCCGGTGGTGACCGGCGATGTCGGTGATCGGCGTGAGATGATTGGCGACTCTGCCGGGCTGATCGTTCTGCCCGGCGATGCATTCGCCCTGGCGGACGGTATGGCGACCCTGCTTGCCGATCCCGCAAAGCGGGCGCGTCTGGCACAGGGGGCGTGCCGGCGAGCGGACGCCTACAACTGGGACCGGCTCGCGTGCGTCTGGCAGACGCTCTACCAGATTGGTGCGTAATCTCAGCAACGTGTGCTATACTGCGATAGAGACAGCGCTTTTCTCGGACATTCGCTGGTGTGCGCCGCCGCTCGCCGTCGAGGAGTACGCGTGCGTTTTCTGCGACAGATCAGTGTGATCTGGACCGGTGTTTTGCTGGTTATTGTGCTGGCGTCCCTGGCGCTGCCGGGAGCGCGCTTCGTTCTTCTCCCATCGTTCTCCGCGCCGCCTGCGGTCGTCGGGGTGTCACCGCCGGACGGCGCGCGCGAGGTCTCACCCCGCACCTCAATCGTCATTCAGTTCAGTGTTCCGATGAATCCCCCTGCCGTCGAGCGCGCTGTGCGCCTCGAACCTGTGATAGATGTGGCGCATGGATGGGACGCCGATCGTACCACGCTGACGCTCACGCCAACACACGCACTTCAGGCCGGTACGCGCTACCGTGTCACGATCACTGAGGCGGCGCTGAGCCGATATTTTCGCCCTATCGCGCAACCGTTCACATGGACGTTCGAAACGGCGCCGCCGGCTGCCGTCACTGCCCTGTGGCCACGCGACGGCAGCGTTGCCGTTTCGCTCGACACGCTGGTCGGTGTGCGGTTCAGCCGCCCTATCGCATCGGCTGATGCGCTTACCCATCCCCGACTATTCCCCGCGCTCCGCAGCGACCCGCCGCTTTCGGGCAGTGTGACCTGGCTCGATCCTATTACGTTGCTGTTCCGTCCATCCGAACCGCTGCGCCCTGGCGTTCGCTATACCTTCTCCCTCGACTCAAACCTGACCGACCAAAGCGGCGTGCCGCTTGGACGCACCTATACCTGGTCGTTCACAACGCTGGCGCCTTCTGTGCGCGACGTGTCGCCGCCGCCACATGCGCGCCAGGTGGGACCGTATGAACCGCTCCGCATCGTGTTTTCACACCCCGTCGATCTTCGGGCGCTCGAAGCTGCACTTTCGATTACGCCGCCGGCGTCTGGTTCGCTTCAGGATGCGCTGTTGCCCGATGGTGCACAGGTCGTGACCTACACCCCTGCTGTTGCGTGGCAGGCTGGAACGTCCTACACCGTTGCAATCTCAACAACGTTGGCGAATGGAGCGACGTTCCTGGCTCAGCCATATCGATGGAGCTTCACCGCTGCGCCAAAACCGGCGTTGATCGGACGGTTCCCCGGCGAGGGGCAGTTGCTTTCGCCAGGGGGCAATGTGCGCCTGATCTTCAGCACGCCGATTGATGCCGAGGCGCTGCGCGCGCAGATGCGTATTGAGCCGCCGGTAGACGACCTCCGGGTCATTGCGAATGACGGTGAAGCACGGATCGACGCATCACTCCAGGCAGCAACGATCTACACCATCACGATTCCGTCGTCGCTCACGGATCGCGCCGGTGTTCCGCTCGAACGCGACTATCAGATTCGTTTTTTTACGTCGCCGGCTGCGCCAGCGTTGACTCTGCCGGAAGCGAATGGTCGCGTGATCCGGGCGCTTCCCGATCAGGCGATTGCTCTGTTGACACGGCGCGCGAATCTGTCAGAGTTGCGCCTGGCGCTCTATCAACTCGATGAGACGACGTCGCTGCGCGCTCTGAGTTTCAGCGATGCTGAATGGACGAACTTTGAGCCGTCGCGCTACGGTCTTTCATTACTGCGTTCCTGGTCAGAACCGCTTGCCGATCCGCTCAACACGACGGTCGAGTCGCGGGTGACGGTGGCGCTTGATGATGGTTCGCCGCCGCCGCCGGGCATCTATTTTCTGCGCTTCCGCACACCGGAGCGTGTCGGAACCGGTGTGCTCCTCGTTGTGTCGCGCGCGGCGCTCTCGCTTCAGGTTATCGGGCAGCGCGCAATTGTATGGGCAACGGACACGGTCAGCACGACGGTCATTCCTGATGCGCCGCTTGCTCTGTATCGCCAGGGATCATTGATCGCCGCCGGGCGTAGTGATGAGCGCGGGGTGTGGACTGTTGATCTAACAGGAGTTCTGCCGCGCGATCTTCTGGCGTTCAGTGGCGATCTGCCAGCACTTGCCACTCCGGACGCCCTGCCGCAAGGCGCCCCTGCACCGCGTCTGCGTGTCGTTGTTGCGACCGACCGGACTGTCTATGCGCCGGGTGAGCAGGTGTCGGTCCGTGGTTTCGTCCGTCAGAACAGCGGGCAATCCTTCGACGCGCCGGCGCCAGGACAGACGCTCGATCTGGAAGTGCGCAATCCGGCAGGACACTCGATGCGCAAGCAGATTACCCTCGATGGAACTGGCGTGTTCGAGATCGCGCTTCCGCTCCCTATCGATGCGCAACCCGGCGTTTACCGCATTGTAACGCCGCAAGACGAACGTGGCATTGCCACATTTCGCGTCGAGGCGTCGGCATCGCCGCTGCGGGTGACGGTTGACAGCACGGTGCAAGGGCAAAACGCTGCGCTGCTGGTAACGGTGCGCACACCAGAAGGTCTGCCGGTTGCAGGCGCCAGCGTCGACTGGACGATCGATCATGAACCTCTGCCCCTCCCGATAGACGATGATACCGTCTTTGGCAAACCCGATCCTCCGCCGTCGCTTTCGGGTGCGGACGTTACCGACAACAACGGCATGCTTGCAATTGGTGTTCCTTTCGATCCCTGGCATCGGTATCGCTTCCGCGCCCGCATTACCGAGCCATACGGGCCTGCACTCACGATTGAACGCCTGATTGAGGCGCCGCCTGCGCCGCTCGTCAGACTTCGCACATCGTCGCTGATGGTGCGCGCAGGAACATCAGCGAATATCGAGGTCGTAACGGTGTTCGACGGCCAACCGCTCGCCGCACAGCGCGTGCAGGTCGAGGTGACGCTGCTCAACGGCGATGCGCCCGATCATTCCGCGGTATCATCTGTGGATCGGCCACTTCTGAGCCGTGTGGTGGTTACCGACAGCAACGGACGGGCGACGCTGACTGTGCCGTTGCTGACGCCTGGCGCCTACCGGGTGCGCGCATTGCGTGCAGGCGTCGATCCGGCGAATCTGCCGACCGACATTATCCTGCGCGCCTATCAGCCTGGATTTACCGATTGGACCGCGCAGCAAAGCGGCGCCGGGCTTCTTACCGATCGCTCCCGCTATCAGCCGGGCGATACGGCGTTCATCCTGCCGCTTGAACCGCTTCCCGAAGCGCCAGTGCTGTTGACGGTGCAACAGGCGTCGGGGGAAGTGCGGGAAGAACTGCACACGGTGCGCGCCGGTGAGCCGTTGACCCTGACCCTGACATCCGACGATGCGCCGGGTGTTCAGGTGACGCTGACGCCAGCAGTGCGCCTGCCCGCCCAACGACGTTTGCAGGTCGATCTGCCGGTTGGGGCTGTGTCTCCATCACTTTCACTCACGTTGACGACCGATGCACAGGGGTACGCTCCCGGCGCAACTGCCGCGCTGACGCTCACAGTAACCGACGCAAACGGCGATCCGGCGCCTGCCGATGTGCTTGTGCGGATTGTGACCGATGCCGATGAGGGGCAAGAGGTCATCGCGTGGCGTATTGATCGAACGGACGACGATGGTGTGCTGCGCATCAACGCTCTGCTGCCGCAGACCCCCGGCGCCTTGCTGGCGGATGTGTGGGTTGCTGGCGAACGCGGCTTCGGGAAGACGAAGTTGCGATTGATTGCGGATCGAGCCATCGTGGTGCAGGTGGTCACCCCGCCGTTCGCGCGCGCCGGTGATCAGATCGGCGCCAGCATCCGTCTCGAGGCATCTGCTGGGATAACGCGGGAAACGAATATCACGCTGCGCTTCCCTGATGGGACATCGACAGTTCAGGTTGCGACCATTCCAGAAGCAGGCGTCACATCCATACCGTTCATGTTTCGTGCGCCGTCTGTCGCCACACTGGAGATGCAGGCGACCGTTGCAACCGGTGCGGCGTTCAGTGAGACGCTGCGCACAGCGCTGCTGGTGCTGCCCCCTGCTCAAACGGTTATCAGCGCAGATGGCGCACTCGTGACCGACCGGTTCGAGGCGAACATAGCGGTACCCGACGATAGTCTGGCAGGATGGGGTTGGCTCGATATTGCTGTGGCGCCCTCGTTGAAAGCGCTGGCGCTGGAACGGGTGCGCGTCCTTGCAGCGATGCCTGATCGCCGCGCATTCGATGACGCGGCTATCGTCTTGATGGCGGCATCGCTGGCAGAGGCGCATCCTGAAATTCGCCGGTCAATCGATCATCTCGCAGCATTGCAGACAAATGATGGGGGATGGATCTGGCAATCGAGAGGACCATCGAATCCGGCTGTGACCGCAGTCGTGCTCGAAGCGCTCGCCCATGCGCAGGAAGCCGGATTTGCTCTGCCCGACGAGTCGCTCGAACGCGCAACGATCCTGGCAACCCGCTTGGCACGCGATCCCAATGTTCCGCTCGAAGCGCGCGTCTGCCTGAATTCCGCCCTGGCGCGGCTCGATAGCGCCGAACCCGCCCTTCCGCGCGAATGGGACGATAGTGAACTAAACGTCCATGGACTGGCATGTTATCTGCTGATGCTGCCCTCCAATCAGGCGCGCGTCAGTCCGGCGCTGCCACGCCTCATAAGCCTCGCGCAGCGCGCAGACACGACCGCATGGTGGAGAACGCCGTCGGACGGTGTGTTCGCATACGATGATGTTGCCACCACAGCGCTGGCGGTGCAGGCGATCCATCATGCCTCACCGCGCCATCCGCTGGCAACCGACGCTACCCGCTGGCTGGTCGCGCATATGATGCCGTCCGGATGGGGTGATGCCTTGACAACTGCGCGCGTTGTGCAGGCGCTACGCGCTGTCATGCCGGAAGACACCCCGGCAACCATCGCGCTCACCTTCAACGGCGCACCCGTACTCCTGCCCGATGCGCCCGATGTGATGCTGCGTCTGGTTCCCATCCCTATCGCCGACCTGCGCCCAACCAATGCGCTGGTTGTGACCAGCAGCGGCGCTCCGGCTCTGGTCTCCTGGCAGGTGACGCATGCTGCCGGCGCACCGCTGCCATCGGAAGGCGCCGGACTGCTTCGTGAGTATCTGGACCCACACACCGGCACGCTGATCGATCCGACGGGGCTGCGCTCCGGACAACTGGTGCAGGTGCGATTGACGCTCGCAGTATTTCACGAACGACGCTTCGTGACCGTGCGCGACCCGTTTCCTGCCGGATTTGCACCGGTCGATACCGGTGTCATGTCGACATTCGATCAGATCAGCGTCTTCAATGACCGGGTTGAACTCACAGCCGCAGTACTGATGCCCGGCATCTACCAGCACACCTATCTGGTGCGCGCTTCCTTGCCAGGCGCATATGCCGCACCGCCGCCTGAACTGGTCCTCCCTGGCGGTCGTATGCTTGCAGGCGCAGCGACGACGCCCATGGTGCAGATCGAAGCGCCCTGATGATAACCGTCGCCTGCGCCTCTGGTATAATTGCGGCACTATGCGCTTACCATCGCTGCCGCGCGTTGATCGCGTCCTGTCAATCATTGTGGTGATGACCCTGCTGCTGGCGATGCTGCCGGCCGTTGCACCTCCCGAAGCTGCACCTGTGGTGATGGAAACGCCCCGCACGACGTTGCACGACTCGCCTTTCGGCGTCAACAGCCATCTGGCAACCAGGTATTGGGACCCTGCCTCGATGCATGTGCCGGCAGACATCGTTGCGAACCTGGGTGTTGGCTGGGCGCGCGAAGACTTTCACTGGTTCCGCATTCAGCCGACGCCCGACGCCCCTTACGACTGGACATTTACCGATGAAGCGGTGCGGGCGCTCAGTCGGCGGGGGGTGAATATTCTGGGCGTCATCGGGCACCCTCCGGGATGGGCAACACCGTTCCCCAGTGATGTGCTGCACGGAGTGTCGTTCTACGCTCCCGACCCGCAACGATTTGCTGCGTTTGCCGCCGCTGTTGCGCAACGCTACCGCAATTACATTTCTCACTGGGAAATCTGGAATGAGCCGGACAATCCGTTGTTCTGGAAGCCTGCCCCCGATCCCGTCGCGTATGCCACGCTCCTGCGCCTCTCCGCCGCTGCCATCCGGTCAGTCAACCCGCAGGCGACCATTCTGATCGGCGGGGTCTATTCGTTCGAGCCGTCGTTTTTACGCCAGGTGGCGGAGGCTGGCGCGTGGGCAAGTTTCGATATTCTCGCCATCCATCCGTATGTCAGTCCAAGCGCGCCTGAGATTGGCAACCTGATCGCAGGCGTCGAAGCGGCGCGCGCAGTTGCGGAACAGTACGGCGCACGCCCGATCTGGGTCACCGAGATTGGGTGGTCGAGCGGGCGCGGCGACCGCGACGCCGTGGGAGTGGTGAATGAGCAGGATCAGGCCAATTTTCTGGTGCGCGCGACGTTGTTGCTCTGGCGCGCGGGCGTCGAGAAGATATTCTGGTATACGCTCAAGGACGACCCCGGCAACCCCTATGGTCTGGTCGGGCTCGGTGTCGGCTATTTCGACTACAGTCGCCTGAAGCCGTCGTTTACGGCATACCGGGTGATGGCGGAATACCTGGCAGGCGCCGACCTGGTGGTGGTGCGCGATCTGTTCAACCGAACCACCGTGCTGGACTTCGAGCAGTTTGGTTCATGGCGGCGCGGCGATCAGGCGTATGGCGATTTGACGCCATCCGGCGAGCGAGTGCGCAGCGGGCGCGGTGCGGCTCAGTTGCGCTACACGTTCCCCTCGCGCGCCAATGAGTTCGTCGTCTTCCGGCGCGAGCGCCCGGCGCCCATTCCCGCTGGTTCCTACGCCCTGGGTCTATGGGTGTATGGCGATGGCTCCGGAAATACGCTCAAGGTCTGGGTGCGCGATGCCGAAGGGGAAGTGTTGCAGTTCGCCCTAGGCACAATTGGACCGCCGGGATGGCGCATCCTGGAAGCGCCAATCGTGGGCGTTGCGCCGGAATGGGACCGGATCAGCGGTAATGGCAACGGGCGGGTCGACTTTCCTGCACGGCTGGATGCCATTGTGCTCGACGACTCTCCAGATGCCTTTACGGGCGAAGGGATCATCCACCTCGACGATCTGTTTGCAATCAGCGGTCCAGAAGCGTATGATGCGCAATTTCAGCGTGGCGACGTCACGATCGACGTTTTATGGTCGCCGATGCCGGTGCGCGCGAGCATTCGCACCAGCGCATCAACCGCCACGCTCGTCACGCGCGATGGCGCCACGTCGACCATTGTCGCCGGCGGGGGCCGCCTGGTGATCGACCTGGGTCCGGCGCCGGTGTATGTCGTTCATCGCAGGTGAGGCAAGAGACCTTAGAATTCACACAACAGGAGTTACGCGGTCACCTCACGGACGAGCTGCGTAACGGGCTCTTGTTGCCTTTGGCAGAGCGGCACTGGTCTTCTTTGGCGGTGCGGGCTTTGCCGCCGCACCGCACCGCCTTGATCGGGAACGCCGCGCTGCCGCAGGCGCTGAGGAAATAAAAACGCTCAGTGGGCAATGTTCCCCCGATCACCGTGCAATGCTTCAACAACCGGCGCCAGCGCTTCGTGCTGAATGGCGAACAGGCGATGAATGCCATCGGTTGCGAGATCGAGCAAGGCGTCGAACTCCGCGCGACTGACGGCGCGCGCTTCTGCGGTGGATTGCACTTCAACAATGGCGCCGTCATCTATCAACACCAGGTTGCAATCGATGTCGGCGACGCTATCTTCACTATAGTCGAGGTCGAGCAATGCCTGGCCGCCAACGTACCCGGCGCTGACGGCAGCGACGGCGTGCTGGTGCGGGTTGGCAGCCAGCCGCCCGGCGGCGGACAGGCGGTGCATCGCCAGCGCCAGCGCCACATACCCGCCGGTAATCGACGCAGTGCGGGTGCCGCCGTCCGCCTGGAGCACATCGCAGTCAATGGTGACCGTAAATCCGTCGAGCGCCTCCAGGGAGACCGCAGCGCGCAGGGCACGCCCGATCAGGCGCTGGATTTCCTGCGTGCGTCCTGAGAGTCCGCTGCGTTCGCGGCGGGTGCGCTGCGCCGTCGAACGCGGCAGCAACGCATATTCGGCGGTCACCCAACCGCGCTGTTGACCGCGCAGCCACTGCGGGACGCCCTCTTCCACGCTGGCGGTGCAGAGCACGCATGTATTCCCCATTGCAATCAGCGCCGATCCTTCAGCATACCCATAGGTGTCGATGCTGATCCGAACCGGACGCAGATCAGAAGGCGCTCGTCCATCATTCCGAACCATATGAACTCCTGTGTACCGACAAAGGTATAATCGATGTTGTGCAAGATTTCACGGTTTGGTCACTATGACAGGAGCTGCCAATGACGACCGCCCCGCCCAGAGTTCCATTCGATGCCGCGCTGCGCAATGAGCGCACTGTCCACATCCGTCTGATAGAAGCGGGAGACAATGAGCGGCTGATTGCATTTGGCGCTGCGCTGCCCGAAAACGACTGGCTGCATGTTGAGAACGACCTGCGCAGTCCGGAAGTGGTCGCGCGCCTGGTCAGTGCGCGCGACGCCGAGCACTGGCGACAGATCGTCGCCGTGGCGCCCGATGGCGCCATTGCGGCCTACGCGTCGGCGCGCCAGTTGCCGGGTCGTTCGAGCCATGTGGCTGATATTCAATTGATTGTTGACGAAGCCTGGCGACGCTGTGGGCTTGGCACCGTCATGGCGGGTGAGATTGTGGCCCACGCGCGCAAACTGGGGGCGACAAAAGTGTTCGTCGATATGGTCGAGGAACAAACCGCCGGCCAGGCCATTTTTACGCGCCTGGGCTTCAAACTCGAAGGGCGCCTCGTCAATCACATCCGCGATCGCCAGGGTAAGCCGCACAATCTGGTCGTTCTGGCGTATCACGTTGAATGAACGTTCAGCGTCGTAACGTTTGACGCTCCTCTTGAGAGGCTATCCGCACAATCGCCACGTGACACTCATCGGGTAGGCGAAGGCATTGCCTTCGCCTACCCGCCTACCCGACTTACCCCTCCAGCGTTGAGAGATCGCCGGGATCCTGTCCTAACGCCTGCGCTTTGAGCACGCGCCGCATAATCTTGCCCGAGCGAGTCTTCGGCAGGATCGAGACGAACTTGATGCTCTCCGGGCGCGCAATCGGCCCCATCTCGCGCGCCACGTGCGCCTTGAGTTCATCTTCCAGCGCCGGTGTGCCGTCGATGCCAGCCCGCAGAATGACGAAGCAGTGGATCGCGGTGCCCTTCACCTCATGCGGCAGACCGATGGCTGCGGCTTCCGAAACCGCCGGGTGCGACACCAATGCGCTCTCGATCTCGGCGGTGCCCAGGCGGTACCCCGACACCTTGATCACGTCGTCGATACGCCCAATGATCCAGAAGTACCCATCCTCGTCCCTGCGCGCCGAGTCGCCGGCAGTATACATGCCAGGCGGATCGCTGTTCCAGTACTGATTGACATACCGATCCGGGTCGCGCAGAATAGTGCGCATCATGCCGGGCCATGGCGTCTTGATCACCAGCAACCCGTCTTCGTTGGCGCCCTTGCTGCGTCCCTGCTCATCGACCACATCCGCCTCGATGCCGAGGAACGGGCGGGTTGCCGAGCCGGGCTTCAGCGGCGTCGTGGGGTTAGGGGTGATCATAAAACCGCCGGTTTCGGTCTGCCACCAGGTATCCATAATCGGGCAGCGCCCCTTGCCGATGACATTGTAGAACCAGCGCCACGCTTCGGGATTGATCGGCTCGCCGACCGAACCCAGGAGGCGCAGGCTCGACAGGTCGTGGCGATTGGGCCAGGCGTCACCGAAGCGCATGAGGCCGCGAATGGCCGTTGGTGCGGTGTAGAGAACGTTGATGCCGTACTTCTCCACCAGGCTCCACCAGCGGTTCGGGTAAGGGTAATTGGGTGCGCCTTCATACATGAACGACGTTGCGCCTTCGATCAACGGACTATACACAATGTACGAATGACCGGTGACCCAGCCGGGATCGGCGGCGCACCAGTAGCGATCCTCCTCTTTGATGTCGAAGGTAAAGTGCAGGGTGGACGAAATATAGACGGCGTAGCCGCCGTGGACGTGAACCACGCCCTTGGGCTTGCCGGTGCTGCCGGAGGTGTACAGAATATAGAGCGGATGCTCGGCATCGACCGGAACCGTCTCGCAGCGCGCCGAGGCAATCGGCAGGCTCATCAGATCGTGCCACCAGTAGTCGCGGCCCGCCTGCATCTCGACCTCGTGACCGGTGCGCCGCACGACGATGCAGGTCTGGATCGAGGGGCTGTGCCCCATCGCCTCATCGGCGATCTTCTTGAGTTCGACGATTTTGCCGCGCATATAGCCGCCATCGGCGGTGATCAGCACCTTCGACTGTGCATCGGCGATGCGCTCGCGCAAGGCTTCCACCGAGAAGCCGCCGTAGATCACCGAGTGCGCAGCGCCGATCTTGGCGCATGCCAGCATCGCAAAGACCAGTTCGGGGATGCGTGGCATATAGATCGACACGATGTCACCCGGCTGAACGCCCATGCTCTTCAGCACATTCGCGAATTTCGACACTTCGCGGTTGATGCCGAAGTAGGAAAAGGCGCGATACGTCCCATCTTCGCCTTCCCAAATGAGCGCCTGTTTGTTGCGGCGGGCAGTCTTCAAGTGGCGATCAATCGCATTGTGCACAATGTTGAACTTGCCGCCGACGAACCATTTGTAGAAGGGCTTGTTCGAGTCGTCGAGCACCTTCTCCCATGGCTCGTACCACTCGAGGCGGTTTGCCATATCCGCCCAGAAGAGGTGTGGATGCTCAATTGACCACCGGTACAGTTCTTCCCAGGTCGCGAAGCCTTTCGAGCGCATGTACGCGGTTATGTTGGCTTGCTCGACAATGTGTGACGGCGGCGAGTAGATACCCTGTTCGTCCTCGAACTGACTGATCGTTCTTGGTTCGGCTACATCGATCGACATGCAGGTTCCTCCCTAAGCATACTGACACTGTCCAGACCACCGAATCCCGTTACCCTTCCATCGTACTGAGGTCGCCAAGCGGTTCGCCGAGCGCCTGAGCGCGCAGGACGCGGCGCATGATTTTGCCCGAGCGAGTCTTTGGCAGCGTCGGCGGGAATGAAATCGTTTCGGGCTTGGCGATTGGTCCCATCACTTTGCCGACATGGGCTTTCAACTCGTTGGCCAGTTCTTCCGATGGCGAATGCCCGTTGCGGAGCAGCACAAAGGCATGAATGGCATTGCCGCGCACCGGATGCGGCAACCCGATCACTGCCGCCTCCGCCACCGCCGGGTGTGAGACGAGCGCGCTTTCGACTTCGGCGGTGCCCAGGCGATACCCGGAGACCTTGATGACATCGTCGGTGCGACCGATGATCCACATATACCCATCAGCGTCGCGTTTGGCGGCGTCGCCGGTGAGATACATGCCCGGATAGCGGCTCCAGTACTGATCGATATAGCGTTGATCGTCGCCGTAGATGGTGCGCAGCATCGAAGGCCACGGCCGGGTGATGACCAGCGCGCCTTCGACGCCAGGCGGTACGCTCTGCCCCTGTTCATCGACGATGTCGAGCGCGACTCCTGGCACAGGAAACCCGCAGGAACCGGGCTTCATCGGCAGTGACGCATAGTTGGAAATCATCGGGCGTGATGTTTCTGTTTGCCACCAGTTGTCAATGATCGGGCAACGCTGCTGTCCAATCACTTCGTAGAACCAGCGCCATGCTTCGGGATTGAGCGGTTCTCCGGCGCACGCCAGCAGACGGAGCGTACTCAGATTGCGGCGTTGGGGCCAGGCGTCGCCGTAGCGCATCAAGCCGCGCACGCCGGTCGGCGCGGTAAACATCAGCGTCACGCCGTGCCGCTCGATCAGGTGCCACCAGCGATCCGGGTAGGGATAGGCGGGCGCACCTTCGTACATCAGCGTGGTGATGCCGTGCATCAATGGTCCATACAGCACAATCGAGTGCCCGACGATCCAGCCTGCGTCGGAGGTGCAGAAGAGCGTATCTTCTTCTTTGAAGTCGAGCACATACTTCAGGGTGGTGTAGACATCCACCATGTAGCCGCCGAGGGTGTGGACCACCCCTTTGGGCTTGCCCGTGGAGCCGGAGGTATAGATGATGAAGAACGGGTCTTCGGCATCGAGCGGCTCGCTCTCGCAGCGCGCCGAGGCGATCGGCAGGCTCATCAAATCGTGCCACCAGTAGTCGCGCCCGCTGCGAATATCGACCTCGTGCCCGGTGCGTTTGATGACGACGCATGTTTCAATCGACGGCGCGTGATCGACCGCCTGATCTGCAATTTCTTTCAGTTTGACAATCTTGCCGTTCAGCAGGCTGCCATCCGCCACCACCAGCACTTTGGCGTGGGCATCATCGATACGGCTGCGCAGCGCCTCGGTCGACAGACCGCCATAGACGACGGTGTGAACGGCGCCAATGCGGGCGCATGCCAGCATAGCGATCGCCTGCTCCGGGCAACGACCGGTGTAGATGGCCACCCGGTCTCCTTTGCGCACGCCAAGCGATTTGAGGACATTGGCAAACTTGTTGACATCACGGTACAGTTGCCAGTAGGTGTAGGTGCGAATGATGCCGTCTTCGCTCTCCCAAATCAGCGCCACCTTGTTCTTGCGCCATGTTTGCACATGACAATCAAGTGCGTTGTACGCCATGTTTGTCTTGCCGCCGACAAACCATTTGTAGAACGGGGCGTTGCTTTCATCGAGCACGGTGTGAAACGGCTCGAACCAGTGCAGCGCCTGCGCCGCCTCGCCCCAAAACCCGTGCGGATCCTCAATCGAACGGCGGTAGACCGACTCATAGTCGGTCAGGTTCGCGTTGCGCGCAGCTTCCTCCGGCGGACGTACCACAACGTCGGCGGTTTCGACATTGTTGGTCGAACCAAGCACGTGGGTGAGTGTCATCTGTTCACCTCCTAGCGTCAATGCTGTGCGATCAGAGCGGCTCGCGGAGAGCGCCCTTGGGCGCACGACATCGTGCTGTACCAGGGCTTACACCATGCTTCTGACAGATGCGGGAACGTGTATACTGATTGTAAACACTATATGCGGATGATGTCAAGTCATCTTAAGGCTACGATAAAGATCCTGTAAAAACGAGGGAAGGCGAACACGCCTTGCGCCGACTATCGTTGCGAGACAACCGCCGTTGCATTGGTACCTCTTGCCTCGCCCCTCTTGCCTCGCCCCTCTTGCCTCGCCCCTCTTGCCTCGCCCCTCGCGCCTCGCGCCTCACCCCTCGCCCCTCGCGCCTCTTGCCTCGCCCCTCGCGCCTCACCCCTCGCCCCTCTTGCCTCGCCCCTTGCGCCTCGCCCCTTGCGCCTCTTGCCTCGCGCCTCGCGCCTCGCCCCTCGCCCCTCTTGCCTCGCCCCTCTTGCCTCGCCCCTCGCGCCTACCGCAGACATCCCCCGGCGCGCAGCAGGTCGCGCAGGCGGGGGGTATCGTGTACTGCGACCAGGCTGACCTGAGCCAGAAAGAGTTGCGCAGTCGTCAGAGCATCGTTGAGGGCGTTATGCTCAGGGTAAACGGGCAATCCCACACTTTCCGCCAGTGCGCGCAGTTGCAATGCCGGTTCCTGCTCTGATGCCGATCCTTCGATCAGGCGCTGATTGCGCTGAAAATGCCATGCCAGACGCGCCGTGTCGATGGCGGGACCGCGCGGTTCGACACCGTACAGCCGCCGCATCGCCTGGCGCAAAAAGCCGATGTCGATATCGGCGACGTGCACCACCAGCACCCGACCGGTCAATCGTCGAAGCACGTCAGGAATCACCTCGCCGAGCGGCGGTGCGTGCTCGACGTCCTGCGGGAGCAGACCGTGCACCCGAATGGCTTCTGCGTTGACCGGCGCATCATCCGGCGGGCGCACGAGGGTGTACCAGCGCCGATCCATGCGGATGCGGCCTTCGTCAATCTCAACCAGTCCAATCGCCAGCAGCGCATCGCGGCGCGGGTTCAGTCCGGTGGTCTCAACGTCCATCACGCTGTACCGCACGTCGCGCCAGGGTAGCGCCGAATCGGGGCGCGGCGCTTCGAGATACCCGACTACAGCGTCAGGAAGGTTGGAAGGTCGACGACGAAACAGAAACATGGCAGTTCTCGTCAGGCGATCAGGCTGGTTTGAAACGTGACCGCCACTGCGTGCTGCGCCACGGCGACAGCGCGGAGCGCTTCTTTCAGTTCACGCCGTTCGAGCGGAGTGAGTTTATCGACTTCGACCTGATTGCCCGGTTCCAGTCCCTGGCACAATTGCTGATACTGCCAGCGCAGGCGCAGCAATCCGATCAATTCGAACGCCGCAATCAGTTCTTCGGCGCTGGTCTCGTTCAGGCTGCTATGACCGGCTGATTTGCGCAGGCGAGTGATGGTATTGGTATCGGGCACGCCGGCTTCCAGCGCAAAGAGACGCGCCAGATCGACAATCATTGCCGTGCCGCGATATTTCAGGTCGATCAGGCCGCGCTGATCGCCACGACGTTCCAGCACCAACTGGCGAAAAAAGTTGATCGGCGCCGTCTGACGCAATGCGGCGCGCGCCAGACGACCAAGAAAAATCCGGTTCTCGCGGGCGCGCAGGATGATGGGGCGCAGTGAGGCTTCTGTGTCCAGCGTACCGTAGACGGGGCGATGGTCGAAAAAGATCGCAGTCTGGAGCAACGCTTCTTCGCTCGGCACGCTGATCCACTGGCGAAAATAGTTCTGCCAGACTGATCGTGGTTGACGCCACTGTGGGTTGGTCGCCATCACATTGCCCGGACAACGCGGGAAGCCGCAGCGCACCAGTTGTTCGACGACCCGTTCCGCCAACGCCTCGAAGTAGGCTTCGGCGCCCTCTGACGCATTGTCGGCGTAGATCAGCGCATTGTCCTGGTCGGTGCGCAGCGTCTGCTCGTAGCGCCCTTCGCTTCCCAGCACCAGCCAGGCATACGGGCACGGTGGCGGTCCAAGCGCCGCCTCAGCATCCCGAATGATATGCACCAGCAGCGCATCGTGCGCTGCTGCCACGGCGCGCCCGATGTCGCTCACTCTGGCGCCAGCATCGAGCAACCCGCCGACTGTAGCAGTGACCTGCTCGGTGTAGGCGCGCAGGTCGGCGTCGCTATGCGCGCGCACCAGTCGCTGTGGCATGAGCAGCGGGTTGTGGCTTTGCAGGCGCAGAAAATCACGATAACTGACCACGCCGATGATCTGCCCGCCATCGCTCAACGGCAGATGGTGCACCCCATGTTCGATCATCTTCAGCAACCCCTCGAACACCAGGCTATCGGCGGGCACGGTAATCGCAGGGGCGCTCATCACCTGGGCAATCGGCGTCGTGTAGTCACGTCCTTCAGCAACAACCCGGTTGCGCAGGTCGCGGTCGGTGACGATGCCGCTGCCCGCGTCGAGCATGCCGTAGGGCGGCAGATCGACGATCAACGCCGATGCCTGCGCCTCGCGCATGCGGCGCGCCGCTTCGCGCACGGTTGTGTCAGGAGCGACGGTGACCAGCGGTTCGGTAATCAGATCGCGCAGGCGGGTTTGAAACAGTTCGGGAGCAGCGGTCGCCTGGCGTTGTTGCAGCGCCTGTTCGAGCCGGTCGGTGATCGAGCGGGCGAAGAACTGTGCGAAGGGAGGATAATCCCGCCGCAACTGATGGAACAATGCCGCCGGAATGAGATAGCAGAGGGTCGCTTCGTGCGCGCGCACCGTACTGATCGGCGGTTTGCCCTGAATGAGCGAAACGTAGCCAAAGCATTCGCCTTCGCTCAACGTGTCGGTCAGTTCCACCACGCCGTTGCGCTCGCGGAGCAGATCGACGCTGCCGCGCCGGATGAGATAGAGAAATGCAGCCGGCTTGCCCCCCTGCGTCAGAATCTGAACGCCTTGCCCGAAATACTCGATCTGGACGGCGCTCGCAATGCGCTGAATCTGAAGCAGCGGCAACTGGCTGAACGGCGGATGCTCAAGCAGAAAACGAACAATTTCGTCCATCGCATCGTCACCTCATCGTGCGCTGCGAAAATCCCTGACATTCAATTGCAGCGCATCGCCTCCGTTCCACTCATCGGCTTCGAGGGTGTATGCCACATCGATCCAGCGCGGCTGTTCGAAATAGCGCACCAGATGCCCAAAGCGAAACGCAATGGCATTGAACGGACCCGCGCCGCCGGCATCGGTCAGGCGCAATTTCAGGTGCTGCCCCTCGCTCCCCCGTGGCCATGCCCCAATGACCTGCACCCGACTGCTCATGAGCACGGGTTGTGGGTTCCCCTGACCGAATGGCTCCAGTTTCTTCAGTTCCTGGAGCAGATCGTGCGACAGTTCACCAAGCGAAATCTCGGCATCGATGCAGAGACTAGGGATCAGCAGATCGTCGGGCAGGCGCTGTTCGGCATACTGGACCAGACATTCTTCGAGTTCTGGCAGGCGACTGGTGGCGATGGTAAACCCGGCAGCCTCGGTATGCCCGCCGAAGCGCTCGAACAGACCGGCGCAGGCCGTCAATGCCTCAATCATGCTGAATCCTGCAACAGAACGCGCCGAACCGCGCGACCACGTCTCACCGCGTTCGATCAGCACGGTTGGGCGGCCAAACTCTTCGACCAGACGCGCAGCGACCAGACCAACCACCCCTGCCGGATACCCGGCGTCGTCGAGCACGATAATCCGCTGACGATCCTTGCCCAGCGCCCGGATCTGTGCGCTGGCCTGTTCCTGGACACTCTTCGACACCTCCTGGCGTTGGCGGTTCTGCATATTCAGTTCGTGCGCCAGGCGTTGCGCCGTTTCGAGTTCCTCTGCGAGCAACAGTTCATAACTCAACCGGGCGCTGTCAATCCGGCCAGAAGCGTTCAGACGTGGTCCCAGCCCAAAACTGATATCGGTCGATGTCACCCTGCCCGGCATCAGGCCGGCGGCTTCGATCAGCGCGCGCACCCCTGGTCGCGGTGCGGCGTTGAGCGCCTTCAAGCCGTGGGTCACCAGCACGCGATTTTCGCCGAGCAGCGGTCCCATGTCGGTGACGGTGCCAAGCGCGACGACATCGAGCAGGTCATCTTTCTGGAGCGTCGAGCGTAAGCCGCGTCGCGCTAGCGCGCGCGCTACCTGATAGGCAATGCCGACGCCAACTAGATGTTTGAACGGGTACGGACACCCCGGCTGTTTGGGATTAATGAGTGCCAGGGCAGCGGGGAGGCGGGGAGGCGGCTCGTGGTGATCGGTAATGATCAGGTCGAGTCCGACGGTGCGTGCGTACTCCGCTTCACGCACATTGCTGATGCCGCAATCGACTGTGATCAGCAGGCGAACGCCTTCATGCGCCAGCGCATCGATCGCTGCCGTGTTCAGACCGTACCCCTCACGGATGCGGTGCGGCACGTAGGGTTGGATCATCCCGCCCATAGCGCGGATGACCTGCACCAGCAGCGTCACCGCCGTCACGCCATCGGTATCGTAATCGCCATAGACCGCCATTGGCTCGTGGTTCTGGATGGCTGCCACAATGCGTTGGACTGCCGCTTCCATGCCGCGCAGTTTGAAGGGATCGTGCAGGCGATAGTCGGAAGCGAAGAACTCCCGGATCGCGTCCTCATTGCGCAAGCCGCGCTGATAGAGCGCCGCAGCGATCGGCGGCGGAAACTGACGCAAGGCGGCGATAAACTCACGCGGCGTTTCGTGGACCAGCCAGCGCTTATTTCGCGCGGATAAACGAGGTGTGGGCATACCGGCGCGCTTTCTGATGGTTTACAGTGCCATGGTTAGCATGAGCGTGATATAGATCGCAGGCGCACTGAACAGCACGCTATCGATCCGATCCAGGATGCCGCCGTGTCCGGGGATGAGGCTGCCGGCATCTTTCAGTCCCGCCTGACGTTTGATGAACGACTCGGACAGATCGCCGACCGGTCCGACGATACCCGCGACGAGACCGATGAGCGCAGTTACCCAGAGCGAGAGCGGCAGACCAAACAGCGCCAGCGCCAGAAAAGCGCCCACGAGCGCACCCAGTACCCCTCCAGCGGCGCCTTCCCATGTCTTACGCGGGCTGAGCGATGGCGCCATTTTGTGCTGTCCCCAGCGTTTCCCGACGAAATAGGCGAAGAGGTCCTGCCCCCAGGTTGCCATCAACACCAGCGCAATCCAGGCGGCGCCGGGTTGCGGTTGGAGTGGAGCGAGCAATCCGTTGAACAACGGGGTCTCCATAGCGCGGAGCAGGATCAGAAACCCCATAAGACTGCCGACATAGAGCGCACCGCCGACCGTCAACGCCCATTCTGCCACGGCGCCGTGCTGTGCGTGGCGGGAAGCGCAAGCCGCCAGACCGATCATCACCGTCAGCGCCAGAGCCGGCGCCAGCAGATCGACGCCGGTCACTGCCCGAACGATCATCGCCCCGAGCAGCAGCGCCATAAGGATGATGCCGAGCGGATAGTTCGAGAGATACCCGCCGTGGTTGAACGCCGCATACAATTCGCTCAAACCGACAGCAGCCGCAACGACCACCAGCATCGTGAACGGCCAGAAACCCCACCACACGCAGACGATCACGAGCGGCAGCAGGACGACCGCACTCAACACTCGTTGGAGCAACGCGCTAGGATTCCTCTGAGAGTCCGCCGAAGCGGCGTTCGCGTTGTCCATAGTCGTAAATCGCCTGACGCAGATGTTCAGGGCTGAAATCGGGCCAGTACACCGGCGTTGTCCAGTATTCGCTGTACGCCGCCTGCCAGATCAAGAAATTCGAGAGGCGCCACTCGCCGCTGGTGCGAATGATCAGGTCGGGATCGGGCATACCGCGGGTCGAGAGATGATCGTTGATCATCTCTTCTGTCACTTCATCGGCCTTAACGCCAAGCGCAATCAACTCGCGCACTGCATCGACGATATCGGCGCGTCCGCCATAATTGAACGCGACCGCCAGGGTAATCCGGGAATTGTGGCGCGTCAGTTCGATTGCATCGAGGATCTTCTGTCGCAATTCGGCGGAGATATTGTCGAGGCGCCCGAGATGCCGCAGGCGCGCGCCTTCGCGATGCAGATTGATCGTCTCGCGGTCGATAAAATCGCTCAAAATGCGCATCAAGCCATCGACTTCCGCCGACGGCCGCGACCAATTTTCGGTCGAAAACGCATAGAGCGTCAGGTAGTGCACCCCCTGCTCAGCGCACTCGGTCACGATCCGGCGAATATTCTCCGTACCGGCGCGATGACCGGCGAGACGAGGCAAATGGCGCTGGCGCGCCCAGCGACCATTCCCGTCCATGATGATAGCAATATGCCGGGGAATGCGTGCGCGCTGCGACATGTCAGCAGTATCCTATCACGAAATCGAACTGTCGAGCCGGGCATCGGCGCTGAAGAAACCGCACAGGCGGCGCACCAGGGGACGTGGATGTGCTACGGCGTGCACCGTCTGATGGCACACCGATCAGATTTCCATCACTTCGGCTTCTTTTGTGGCGCCAATGTGATCGAGTTCTCTCACATAGCGATCGGTCAATTCCTGCAACTTTTCCTGAGCGCGGCGATGCTCGTCCTCCGAGATCATCTTTTCGTGCTCAAGATCGCGCAAATCTTCCAGCGCTTCACGGCGGATGTTGCGCAGCGCCACTTTCGACTCCTCGACCCGCGTGCGCACCAGTTTTGTCAGATCCTTGCGTCGCGCCTCCGTCAACTGCGGGATTGCCAGACGGATCAGCCGGCCATCGTCCGTTGGGGTAATCCCGAGTTCGGAGTTCATGATCGCTTTGGAAATCGCCTTGACGGTATTGGCGTCGAACGGTTGGATCACCAGCATGCGCGGCTCAGGGACGGTAATGGTCGCGAGCTGGTTCAGCGGCAGCATGGCGCCATACGCTTCAACGTGCAGATGCTCGACCAGCGCCGGCGACGCCCGTCCGGTGCGGATCGTCGCCAGATGGTTGCGCAGCGCCTCTGTCGCTTTTTTCATTCGACTTTCAGCCTCACGCAGGACATCGTTGACCATACGTTTCCTCGTTTCCTTCGCTACTGTGACGGATGGCTGCTGACCAGCGTGCCAACGTGCTCTCCCAGGACGATCCGCTCGATATTTCCCGGCGTCAGCGGATCGAACACAATGATGGGAATACTGTTATCCATACAGAACGTCAGCGCGGTGCTATCCATCACCGTAAGCCCGCGGCTCAACGCTTCCATATAACTGATGTACTCGAAGCGTTTTGCGTCCGGGTACCGACGCGGATCAGCGCTATAAACGCCATCGACGCCATTCTTTGCCATCAAAATAATCTCGGCGCGGATCTCCGCCGCGCGCAGCGCCGCTGCGCTATCGGTCGTGAAATATGGGTTGCCTGTGCCAGCGGCGAGGATGATGACGCGCCCCTTCTCCAGATGGCGCGTGGCGCGTCGGCGGATGTACGGCTCGGCGACTTCGTCCATTTTAATCGCAGTCATTGCTCGTGTAAAGACGCCACGACGCTCCAGTGCGTCCTGGAGCGCCAGAGCATTGATGATCGTCGCCAGCATGCCCATATAGTGCGACTGCGCCGCGTCCATCCCGCGCGCAATCGCCTGATTGCCGCGCCAGATATTCCCTCCGCCCAGTACCACTGCCACCTGTACGCCAAGCCGCAGCACCCGCTCAATCTCCTGCGCGTAATACTCGAGCATCTGTGGATCGATTGAGTGAGCGCCGCCGCCTGCGAGCGCCTCGCCGCTCAGTTTGAGCAGAATGCGGCGATATCGAGGTTCGGCCATGATGCCTCCACATACCAGGCGCGACTGCTATTCCGACGAGTACACGGCTTCGAGCCGCTACCTTTCACATAAGCTCACACAAAGGCGCAAAGACTCCGCGCTCGAGATCCATTGATGATGGCATGTCTTCCTTGTTTGAGGGTATTGCGCTGAGAGCCTGTCCGAACACCTGATAGCTGGATGTCATCGCGAGTGAAGCGAAGTAATCTCCTGTCGTGCGGGGAGATTGCTTCAGCCGCACTACGCTTGCTACAAGCGGCGCGCCTCGCAATGACCGTAGCGCAGGGGTATGCAGACAGGCCCTCAACCACCGATTTCGTACCGAACGAAGCGCCGCACAACGATGTTCTCACGGATTTTCGCAACCGCAGCCTGGATCTTTTCCTCAATCGTCTGCGAAGAGTCCTTGATGAACACCTGTTTCAGCAACACTTGCTCTCGATAGAACTGCTCGGGCAACAGCCCGCTGGCGCCGATTTCACTCTCCGGTACATCTTCGGCACGGACGTAGCGCGGGTTCATTGCAGCAACCTGCATGGCAATGTCGCGCGCCAATTGAATGAAATCATCGGTGCGCGCCACGAAATCGGTTTCGCAGTTCAGTTCGACCATCGCCGCCACCCGTGCGCCGTGATGGATATAGACCTCGATGCGCCCCTCCTTCGCCTCGCGCCCGGCGACCTTGTCGCTGACACGCAAACCTCGTTTGCGCAGCTCCTCGATCGCCTTCTCGAAGTCGCCGTTGGTTTGTTCGAGAATATCTTTGCACTCCTTCACGCCTGCACCGGTGCGCTCGCGCAGTTCCTTCACCATTTGAGCGGTAATCTCAGCCACGATGACTCCTTCTCTCTGACATAAAAACAGGGAAGATCAAAGGCGGCGTTGCTGCCTTCAGTCTTCCTTGCGTCTCTTTCACCACTGTGTTACTCGACCGCCTCGGATTCCCCGGCGATCACGTGTTCCGTTTCATCTTGCTCATACGGCCCGGAGGGCGCCATATCAGCCTGGAGCGACTCACGCCGGTTCTGCCCCTCGATGGCGGCATCGGCGATTTTCGTGGCGATCAGACGGATGCTGCGGATTGCATCATCGTTGCATGGAATGACATAATCGATCAAGTCAGGATCACAGTTGGTATCAACCATCGCCACAATTGGAATGTCGACCTTGTTGGCTTCTTTGACCGCAAGATCTTCTTTATGCGGGTCGATAATGAACAGTGCGCCTGGCAGTCGATCCATCGTTTTGATGCCGCCGAAGATCTTGTTGAGTTTTTCGATCTCCGCGTCGCGCTTGAGCGCTTCAGCCTTTGTCAGTTTGTTGAACTCGCCGCGCGCGCGTTGTTCTTCGAGGTCATTCAGGTAGCGCAACCGCTTCCGAATGGTCACGAAGTTGGTCAGCGTCCCCCCCAGCCAGCGCTGGGTGACGTAGAACTGCCCGGCGCGCGTCGCCTCTTCGGCAATCGTTTCCTGCGCCTGTTTCTTGGTGCCGACGAACAGCACTTTGTTACCTGCCGCGACGGTGTCCACAATAAACTGATACGCTGCCGCCAGACCGGTGATCGTCTTTTGCAGATCGATGATGTGAATGCCGTTGCGCGCTGTAAAGATGTACGGCCGCATTTTCGGGTTCCAGCGCTTGGTCTGATGCCCGAAATGCGCTCCTGATTCGAGCAACGCTCGCATCGACACGAGCCGCTGCGCTCCCTGCGTCATGCCAGAACTCCTCCTTGTGCTTCAGACAGACAGGCGCTCACCTGCCCGACGAATGCCTCCATTACTCCTGAATGCGCCGCACAACCGACTTGTGCCGGCAGGAGAGGCGGCGATAGAGCAATGTGTGTAATGAAGCGCGCCGCAGCGCGCCGTCTGGTAGTATAGCATACAAGCAGGGGGCGGGCAAATCGGCGGGGGTGCGCGGGGTGCAGGCATGATGTGTCAGGAAACGACGCTGCGGCTGCCAGCGATTGAAATCGCACCTGGTGGTCCTGCGGCCGACCGTCCGCCTCCGCGGACGGGAACGGCGGCGTCCACGCAGGTGAACGCCCGGCGGAACGCCTGCCCGGCGCGACTTCAGTCGCCAGCCCAGGCGCAGCGCAGCAGGGACGCGTTTTCTTGCCGCCTGACAATGCATGCCTGGACCCGGGTGCGCGGGTGCAGGCATGCATTGTCAGCATACGCGCGGACGTGAACGTCCGCGCTGAGCGAACGAAGCCCCGCTGACGCGGGGCTGGCTCCGGGCATGCGTCCACACCGGGGCGAGGGCGCGGCAGCGCCCTTCGTACGCTCAGCCCGACGGTTCAGCGCCGGGCTGAGCGTCCAGTTGTCGCCTGACAAATCGTGCTTGGACGCGGGGTGCGCAGGAATGCGCCGCCTCGTGCCTCTCACCTCGCGCCTCTCACCTCGTGCCTCTCACCTCGTGCCTCCCACCTTCTCCCGCGCCACCGCCCGCCGCACGGCGCGCGCGGGATGCCCGGCGAGCATCTCCAGCGCCCGGTTGCGCTCCGGCGATGGCTTGATGGTACGGAGCGCTTCTACAATTGCAAGCCCCTGAACGACGTCAATCGGGTGCGCCAGCGCGCATTCGGCAAGCGGAATGGCTGCCCGCGGTTCGCGCCGGTTGCCGAGCGAGATGATGGCGCCCATGCGCACTTCGGGGTTGGGATGCCGCAGCGCATGGATGAGGCGATCGGTGTAATCGCGCTGGCGCCATTCAGCAGGCGTCGCGCCGCACACGGGGCACGGCGCATCCTGTTGATCCGCGGTGATCTCCGCGAAACAGACCGGGCAGTAGAACTGCACAGCGGCGCCTCTCCTGGGTTATGGTCGATTGGTCAGCACCAGCGTTTCGGCTGGCGGCAGGTTGCGGATTTCCACATACGACGCACCATTGCGTTGCCGCACCGGCAGGCGCTCGCCGACCGGGTGCGGTCCGGCGTATCCCAGCGGATCGGCAGCCTGCGCTGTATTGAGGATGACGGTCAGCGTGTCGCCGGGACGGTTCAGCGCGGCATCGACCACGACATCACCGCCGCGCGCGAATACGCCGTGCGGATTGATGACGCACAACGCCTCTTCGTCGTCGAGGATGCGCGACCAGGCGACAATCTCTCCGGCTGACGGAAAAGCGAACGGCTGGTTGAAATTCGAGATCGGGCGCAGGTATTGTCGCCCGTGGCGCAACACCGGATAGGCAGCGCGCAATGCGGTCAGCGCCGCGATCCGCACATAGACCGGAAACCGCTCGTCGAAACAGTGGCGTCCGGCGGTGCCGAAAGGTCCGAACCCCGGCAGCGCCGTATCGCGCGCCTGCGGGTCAAGCCCGGCGCGGCCCGGGGCGCGTGGGTGCAATGGACCAAACATTGCCTCGCGCAGGTAACGGTCGGCGCGGCCCCACTCCGGCAGCCACTGCCGTTCCGACGGCTCAGGACCGCCAAACGCCTGTTCGGTGCCGTAGTAGATGCACGGAATGCCAAGCGTGAAGAGTTGCAGCGCGGTTGCTGCCGCCGCCTGATGCTGTGACATCACATCCGTCGAGAAGCGAAGTTTTGCGCCGACGACGTGATCATGGTCATCGATGATCGAGACGTGTCGGCTGCCGAGGTTGCGATGCGACCCCATGACAGCCAATCCGGGCACAAACCCGTCGAAATAGGCGCGCGCCGGCGCCAGACCCTTCGCCACATTCCCCAGCGCCAGCCGCATGTCGCCAATGTCGAGCGCAGCGTTCAGGTTGCGTTCCAGCGCCTCCAGGTAGCGCGTCGCCGCAAAATCGCCGCCTGCCACCTCGCCGATCAGGAAGAAGTTGGTTTTGCCCAGGTTGGCGGCGAACTCCTTGATCGTGCCGCAAAAGTTGCGCGCCTGCTCGAACGAGACATGTTTGAGCGTATCGATACGAAAACCATCGCAATCGGTGAGCGCAATCCAGTATTTGTAGCAGAGCGCCAGGTCGGTCAGTGCGCCCGGCGCATCGAGATTGATGTCGCGCAGTGTAAAGAAATCGGAGCGCTTGTGCTCTGCCGCCGGATCATCGAGGTCACCGGCGCCCAGGTCGCCAGCGCCGGCCCGCGTGTAATACTCGACATTGCGCACCTCATCGGGCCACGCGGCATCATCGACATCGGGCACGCCGAGGAGCGGCGCACCCGTGGCATCAACCCAACTGCCGAACGGATAGCGTCCGGTCGTGTAGCGCGGCATCTCCGCGCCGCCAGGGACATCCGGCGGATAACGCCAGTTGGGACCGGAGTGCTGGAACACAATGTCGAGCAACACGCGCATCCCACGTTCGTGCGCGGCGCTCACGAGATCGACCAGGTCCTGGCGCGTGCCAAAACGCGGATCGACATCGAGAAAATCCTGGATGGCATAGCCGTGGTAGGTGTTCAGGTGACCGCGTTGCTTGCAGACCGGGCTGAGCCACAGGGTAGTGATGCCGAGCCGTTGCAGGTAGCCGAGTTTCGAGATCACGCCGCGCAGAGTGCCGCCCTGAAACCGTTCGCCGCCTGACTCTGCCCAGCGGTCCCAGCGCCACGGCTCGCCGTTGGGCGACGCTGGTCGCGACGCCGCCAGGTAGCGTCGGTCGAGCAGTGGTCTGGTCTCTTCCTGACCATCGCTGAACCGGTCGACGAGGAGAAAGTAGATCACCTCGTCGCGCCAATCGACTGGCGAGGGGTAGTACGCCACGCGACGCGGCAGTTGCATTGAGCGCCTGACGCTCGGCGGGCGTGGGCGGCTCAGGGTGTCACGGATGAAGTTCATGGCGTGTCCTTCATTATTACAATCACCGCCAAGACCCTTGAGGTCATGCGACGCACCTGCCACAGGCGGGGTATGTTCGGCTTGCGATAGTCCATCGCAACGCGCGGTCGACGGCAAAGACCTCAAGGGTCGGGTATGTCTTTACCCTCAACGTTCCCGCCTTCGCATCTGCAAACCTCCCGCGCCCTCTGTTCAACGCGCCCAGGAACGCGGCGATGCAACGCTCCTTCGTGCCGCCATCTGCGACCCTTAACGTTTCCTCCGCCCCACCTTCCACCTTCCCGCTTCCTATGCCTGCTCCTGTTATCCACCAAGGACACGAAGGCGCACCAAGGGGCAATTCCACCTTCCACCTTCCCGCTTCCTATGCCTGCCCCGGTTATCCACCAGGGACACGAAGGCGCACCAAGGGGCAATTCCACCTGCCACCTTCCCGCCTGTAAACCTCTCACCTCCTGCCTCTCACCTCCTGCCTCTCACCTCCTGCCTCTCACCTCTCGCCTCTCGCCTCTCGCCTCTCACCTCTCACCTCTCACCTCTCGCCTCTCACCTCTCGTCTCTCACCTCTCACCTCTCACCTCTCACCTCTCACCTCTCACCTCTCGCCTCTCACCTCTCGCCTCTCGCCTCTCGCCTCTCACCTCTCGCCTCTCGCCTCTCGCCTCTCACCTCTCACCTCTCGCCTCTCACCTCTTGCCCCCCACCTATGGTACCATGCCCGGCAACTCTCTGGAGAGTGCGTGATGTCCGAACCATTTCTTCGCTCCCTGTTTGGTCTGGAGGGGAAGGTGGCAGTGGTGACCGGCGGCAGCGGCGCTTTGGGCGCTGCTATGGCGCAGGCGTTGGCGCGCGTTGGCGCGCGGGTCGCCATTCTCGCCCGTCGCCTTGAACCGGCACACGCCGTCGCCGCCGCTCTCGAAGCCGCCGGCGGCAATGCACTGGCACTCAGCGCCGATGTGCGCGACCGGGCGCAGGTCGAACATGCCTGCGCAACCATTCTGGAACGCTGGAGACAGGTCGATATTCTGGTGAATGCCGCAGGCGGCAACATGCCGGGTGCAACGCTTGCCCCCGATGCGGCGCTCCTTGACCTCGATCCCGAAGCCTTTCGCGCCGTCGTTGATCTGAACCTGATCGGCGCCCTGCTGCCATCGCTCATCTTTGGCGCAGCCATGATTGCGGCTGGCGGGCAGGGGATCATTATCAACATCTCCTCGATGGCGGCGCACCGCCCGCTGACCCGCGTCGCCGGCTACGGCGTCGCCAAGGCGGCCGTTGAAAACCTGACACGCTGGATGGCGGTCGAACTGGCACGGCGGTATGGTTCAGGGTTGCGGGTCAATGCGATTGCACCGGGGTTCTTCATCGGCGAGCAGAACCGTTCGTTGCTGCTCAACCCCGATGGGTCATTGACGGCGCGTGGCGCGAGCGTCATTGCGCATACGCCCGCCGGGCGTTTTGGCGCTCCGGATGATCTGGCGGCGACGTTGATCTGGCTCTGCGGACCAGGCGCCGCCTTCGTCAACGGCGTTGTTGTGCCGGTGGACGGCGGGTTCTCTGCCTGGAGCGGCGTATGAACACAATGTGTTGGAGTCTGTCCGTTCCCCTGGTGTGATGATTTCTTCTCTTCCTGTTGCACGTACACGCGCTATACTGTGCAATTAGATGGGGGGTTCGCCCCATCCTGGCATGGCTGGCGATCCTCAGTGCGCCAGCCTGAAAAGAGCGGCGCCGGTTTGAGCTGCATTTCTCCTGCTTTCCCCTCCATCGTATCAACCGGCGCCCGGCGCGATGATGCGCAGAAAGGACGCTACGATGCGACGCATGGTTTTTCTGGTTCCCCTCCTGATCATCACGATGCTGGCGGCGGCAATGCCCGCATCCGCCTCGGCGCCACCCTTTGGCAATGATGCGTTCCGCCGGGTCTGGGAGCGCCAGGATCGACCCGTCGCCGAGCAGATCAGCGGGCGATCATGGACATGGGGACCCGCGCCAAACACTGCGGCAATGCGTGAACCGCTGGTTGAAGGTTTCGAGGGCATGCGCGTGGTGCAGTACTTCGACAAGAGCCGCATGGAGATCAACGATCCAACGGCCAACCCCTTCTCGCCCTGGTATGTCACAAATGGGTTATTGCCGATTGAGATGATGACCGGACGGATGCAAGTGGGGTACAACCTGTTCGAATGGCGTCTGCCCGCGCGGATTACGGCAATTGGCGATCCAGATCAATTCCCGACCTACGCCGATCTGATCCGCTTCTATCAGAACCCTGGCGCCGTCAACCCGAACGATCTGAATCGCCCAGCGACTGGCTTCATCAACCCGGATGGCAGCATCACCGGTTTCAATGACTATGTCAACGACCCGGCGACGATGTTGTTGCTCGGACCCAACAACCATGGCGTGGCCCGCGCATTCCTGGACTTCATGAACCAGAGCGGTCTGGTCTACGAGAATGGGCGCTATGTCGTTGCGAAGGTGTACGATCCGCTCTATGTCTTCGGACTGCCGGTGACGGGCGCGTACTGGGTCAAGGTGAAGGTTGGCGGCGTCGAGCGACCGATCCTGTTCCAGGTCTTTGAGCGGCGCGTGCTGACCTACAACCCGGCGAACCCGCCCGCCTTCCGCGTTGAGATGGGGAATGTCGGGCAGCACTACTACTGGTGGCGGTATGGGCGTTGAAGGTTGCAGGCGGGAAGGTTGAAGGTTAGCAGGTTACAGGCATCGATGCACGTCCATACACCCGTGCGAACGTTGAACGTTGCGTGTTGAGCGTTGCCAGTAGAGACGCCCCTTGTGGGGGCGTCAGTCACGCCAGCAGCAGCACGACGCGCCGGAAGGTGTGTTGAGCGTTGCCAGTAGGGGCGCCCCGTGTGGGCGCCCCTAAGAATGTTGAACATTGAAGTGGGAACGCTGCGCCCTCTGCGCTTCTGTGATGAATGATTCGGGCGTAAACGTCGGATACGAGTCATTCCTTGATGAGCGTGGTATACTACCATCATCACAACACCATCCAGTGATGGAGGCGCATATGCCGTATCGATGCAACTGGATTGCAGGAGTGTTGCTCGTTGGCGCGCTGATTGGATGCGGGCAGGCGACGCGGCTCAGCATTGCGCCGACGAACACGCCGGTCTCTCCAGCGTATGCGACGGCAGCCGTCGTTTTGACAGCAGTTGCAGAAGGCCGTGAGGCGCAAGTCGAACCGGCAACAGCCGCTCAACTGTCCGGTGCGACGGTGACTCCTGAGCCGGTTGCTGGCGTCTCCTCTGGGGCGCCGGCGGCAGCGAATGTGACTGCCGCCGAGCAGACGCTTCGTTCCTACTTCGCAGCATTCGGTGAACGCCGTGCGGCGGACGCATGGGCGCTGCTCGCGCCGGCAATGCAGGCGAATACAACGTTCGAGATGTTCGAGAGCACAACGCTGGCAGTGGAGTCGCTCAACGTGACGAACATCGACTCAGTGATCGCCGCTGACCAGCGCCTGATCTACGGCATTACCGTCGAGGCGTCGCCGGTTCCCGATCTTCCCACACGCTGGAAATCCGGTCCCAATCAGCTGTATGTGGTCGTGGTCAACACGCCGGATGGGTGGCGCATCACTGCAATTACCGATGAGCCGCCGTCGTATTAGCGCCAACAGCGACTCACCGGTGACAGTCACGTCCATTACTACGCCAACGGCGCTGGCAGCGCTCGCCATCCCGGCTCATCCCGTGTGACTGTCACCTGTGCCAACGGCGCTGGCAGCGCCAGAAACACTGGCAGCGCTCGCCATCCCGGCTCATCCCATATGACTGTCACCTTCGTGCTCCTCGTAGTAGCGCGCCAGGCCGCTAACGAGCATCTGCACCAGCAGCGGCGTCGCCGCGTCGCTCATAACCGTCATGTAGCAATTGTGCTCAATCGTCAATGCCTCTTTATACTGCCCGGCAGCCACGTACTGCGGCAGGAAGCGACGCGCCTGTTCCGCCATGGCGCGACGCACCCGCGATGAGGCGACAACCCCCAACGCGCGCAACAGGTAGTTGGTGAATGACGGATCGTTTTCGTCTTCGACAACCGGCGGCTCGCCGATTTCATCGAGGATCATGTCGATCAGGTCATCACTGAAATGCAGCGGCGTGAAGCGCTCGTCGCGGAAGAGTTCGAGGCTGAACTGGTTGAACGCTTCCTGATCGGCGCCGAGCTGCAGCGCCTGCATGCGAAAACGGCGCAAAATTTTGCCGGCTGAGTCGATCTTCGCCTGCTCCTCGGCATCCGGCGGACGTTCGAGCCACGTTCCTTCACAATTGCTGACGGTTGCCAGGTATGTTGCATGTTCGCGACGTGCGCGTTTCGCACGTGATTGCCTGCCCATAGATGCAGTGTCTCCCCGGATCTGTAACGACGCTTGCTTTCGTGCTATACTTATTGTACCCGAAACTTGAATGCAGGCGGCATCGATACCGGGAGATGCAGATGAGTGCGCGCGTGATCGACAATCTGCGCAAAGTCGAGATCTTTGCCGGGTTGAGTGACGATGAGTTGGTGCAGGTCGCCAGGTTGTGCAAGGCGCTGCGTGCGCCTGCCGGTCAAACGATCTTCAATGAAGGCGATACCGGAGATGAGTTGTATATCGTTCACGAAGGAACGGTGCGGGTCATGATCACCACCCGTCTGTCGGACGGAACAACTGCACCCTCGACGATCAACACCCTCTATCCTGGTCAATGCTTCGGCGAGCAGGCATTGCTCGGCGGTGCGGCGCGCACGGCAGCCGTCTCCGCCAATGAGCCGACGGTGCTCATCGTGATGCGGGCGCTGGATTTCGATGCGCTGGCAGAACACAACCCGCGGATCGGGTTTGTGGTCATGCGCAACCTGGCGCGCGATCTGGCGTACAAACTCAACGCTTCCAACCTCCTGTTGCGCGGCAACATCCGCTGGCGCGGCGATGAACTCGGCAAGCGCGCGCGCGAGTGAGCAGCGAACCCCGCAACGCAACAGGCAAAGCATTCCCGCCTTTACAGCGTCACCTCGACTCCCAGACCGAGTCGTTCCGCCTCGCGCAGCGCCAGTTGCGCAACGGCAATATCCTGTACGGCATTGCCGACCGATTTGAAGAACGTGATCTGCTCATCGCTCGTGCGCGCCGGCGACCGACCGGCGAGCACCGCGCCTAATTCGACGGTCTGCGTCTCATCGAGCAAACCCAGATTGCGCGCATGCTGGAGATCGCCCGCTTCAGCCCACGCCGCAGTCTGCTGATCCACCACGATGTATGCCCGCCCAACGGTTTCCGGCGGCACTTCGACCATGCGCGGCGTGAAGGAGCCAATGCCGTTGATGTGGGTTCCAGGGCGCAGGTCGGCATCGTCGAAGACCGGCGTCGGCGAGGAGGTTGCGCAACAGATGACATCCGCATGCGGGATAGCCGCCGAAGCGGACGAAACGATGTCGATGTCAGGCGTGATCGAGCGTTCGCGCAGCCATGCCACCATACGTTCGGCACGCTCACGGTTGCGGTTCACAATGATCACCCGCTCGATCGGGCGCACGGCGCACACCGCTTCGACCTGATGGGGCGCCTGCGCCCCGGCGCCAATCACCGCCAGCACCCGTGAGTCTGCGCGGGCAAGCGCGCGAGTGGCTGCGCCCGATGCTGCACCGGTGCGCAATGCCGTCAGATACGATCCTTCGAGCACCGCCGCCGGTCGTCCGGTTGTGGCATCGAGCATGGTTACGATTGCGTGAATGCGCGGCAACCCGTGACGGGCTGCATTGTGCGGAAAGACCGACACCACCTTCAAGCCCAACCCGCTGCTTTCTTCCAGCACCGCCGGCATCACAAACGTGTGCGACTCGTGGGCGCGTTGCTGGAGATGTGCGCGTAGCGGCACGACAGCACGTCCGGTTGAGAGTTGGACAAACGCAGAAGCAACCGCATCGATTGCAGCGGGCATCGTCACTGCACGCCGCACATCGTCAGCGCTCAGGATTCGCATACGAAACGCCTTTCCCTTCAGAGTCTCGCCACACAAACAGATGCGCCAGCAGCCAGTCCGCCAGCCGGGGAAGCAGCAACGCCATCCCCACCGTCAGGCGGTCGCTCCACGTGGCATACGCAACACACGGCTCATGGCGGATGGCGCGCACCATCGTTTCTGCCACCCGTTCCGGCGCAATGCCGGGCGGATTGAAGCGTCGCAGGTCGCCGTGGACGCCGAGGCGGCGCGTGTTGAATGCCGTGCGCGTCGTTCCCGGTCGCACCAGTGTCACAGTAATGCCGCTGCCGCGCAGTTCGACCCGCAATGCCTCGCTCAACCGGTCGAGCGCCGCTTTGGTTGCCGCATAGCCGCCGGCATAGGGCAGCGCCCGCAAGCCGACAACCGAGGAGACGAAGATGATCTGCCCGCGCCGGGCGCGCCGCATATACGGAAGCGCCGCCTGTGTCAGATACAGCGGACCGAACAGGTTGACATCCAGCGCAGCGCGCAGATCGGCGGGTTGCAGGCGCGCCACCGGCGCTGCCAGACCGACGCCGGCATTGTTGATCACCACATCGATGCGCTGATAGGTGGTGATGACTTTTGCCACGAGACGCTGCACTTCCATCGGATCGGCGACGTTTGCCGGAATGGCGCGCGCGCGCCCATTCAACCGGCGGGCAAGGTCATCAAGGCGCGCAGTGTCGCGCGCGGTCAGCACAACGTGCGCACCCGCAGCGACGAGGGCGTGCGCGGTTGCTGCGCCAATCCCACTCGACGCACCCGTGATAATCACAACTTTTCCTGCCGGATCCATCGCGTGGTCTACCGATCCACTGCTGCGGACACCGCCTCATCTGCATCGTTCAACACAGCGGCAAGGCAATCTTCCACCACAACGGCAGCAATAGGCAGAATCGGCACAAGCGCGAGATTGTAGCGCTCGGCGATCGCGCCCTTCAGTCGCAATCCATGCTGCCCCAGCCAGATCAATCCCGGCAGCAGCGCCGGTATCACGCCGAGGGTCAGAGCACGCGGCAACCAGCGGGTGCGCGGCAGCCGCCCGATCAACGCCTGCCCGACAGTGACCACCGCCAGGGTGTTGAAGAGCAGCCGGGTATGCTCGCCAACGCTCTCGTCGCGCAGGCTGAGGTAAGGGATTTTGGGCCACCACTGACGTGAATTGCCGTGAAGGATGATCATCACCACGACATTGGCGGCAACGAATGCCAACCGGTTCAGCAAAGCGCCTGTCATAGCCTCGTTCGCAAGATTCATAACATAGGGAGCGGCGTTCCTAATACAGTAGAACGAAATGTGCCGCGTGTCAACCGGTGCGCTCGACATCTGGATGCAGGCATGATGTGTCAGGCGGCAGCCCGCCGTACCGCCCGACGCTAAACCGTCGGGCTGAGCGCACGAAGGGCGCTGCCGCGCCCTCGCCCCGGCGGGGACGCAGATCCTGAGCCAGCCCCGCTGACGCCGGGCTTCGTGCGCTCAGCGCGGGCGTTCACGTCCGCGCGGCGCCGTCTGCCAGGAACGCGATGGTTCCTGGCAATGCATGACTGCCCCCTCGACATCTCGACGTCTTGACACGACTGCTATTCTCGCGTACTATGCATATGTCTCATATCCTATGCCATAAGACAAACCGACGGAGTAGTCGAACAGTGACAAAGGAGCGCATCTCCACCAAAGACATTCAGCGCGCGCTGATCTGGCGTATCAGTCATGGCGTGTATCACCCTGGCGAAACGTTGCCGCCGGTGCGGAAACTGGCTGAAGAATTCGGCGCAAACCGCAACACGGTGAACAAAGCCTGCCAGGAATTGCGCAAACTCGGTATGCTCGAGATGCGCGCCGACCGGCGATCACCGATCGTCACCCGCATCGCAACCACTGCCGCGCCGCTGGAGTACGTGCGGCAGCAGGCGCGCGACGTTGTGTGGCAGGCAATGTCGGCAGGGATGACGCGCCAGCAACTGCTCGCCGACATCACGGCGCTGATCGAAGAGGTGTATGGCGAAAGCGATCTGACGATCCGCTTCCTCGAATGCAACTCCTACGATAGCACCACGCTGAGCCACGATCTGTCGTGCCTGACCGGTGTGCCAATCGGCGCCGGCTTGCTCGATGAATTGCGCCAGGACGTTGACGCATTCGCTCAAAAATACGATCTGATTGTGACGACCTTCCACCATCTCGCGGAGGTATTGCAAGCGTTGGCGCCCTATCGGGATCGGGTGATCGGCGTCGATACGCGCCCTTCGCCTGAGTCCCTGCTCCGTATTGCACGGCTGACAAAACCGCGGATCGGGCTGGTGTGCACGCTGCCAGATACCGCTCGTTCGCTGGAATACACCATTCTGATTTATCAACCAACAGCGCAGGTCATAACTGCGCGGATCGACGCACACGATGATGTCCGCCGTGTGGCGCGCATCTGTGATCATCTGGTGGTGACGCACAACTGTGTCCCTGCTCTGGCGGAACTGACCAGTCGGCGACCTGACGTGGTGATCGAGTTCCGCATCGATGATCAGTCTATCGAGTATTTGAAAGATCGCATTCGTGTCACCCGTCATGAGAGGACGGCGGCGCGATCTCAAAGGAACGTCTCGTGATCATTCCTGCCACGCTCGATCTCTCCGCTGCCGGAATGTCCTGCCTGCTGCGCCTCGTTCCGCGCATCGCGCTGGTCAGGCTTGGACTGGCGGATACACCATGGGCGCTGGATTCGTCGGCGCTTTTTGCGGCGGTGGTTGATGGACAGTTGCTCGATGCACAGACGCCAGGCGCACAGGTACGGCGCGTGTCGGAGTATGAGGCGCCGTCTGGCATGCGGCATGTCTGTCTCGAACTGGCGTATGCCGCTTCCGGGATTGTCGTTGAGTATCACGTGGCGATGTATGCCGACGCTCAAGTGCTGGAGACGTGGATTGTTGTGCGGAATGAGAGCGAAGCGCCGCATCGCGTGACCCGACTGGACTCGCTGGCGCTCGATCTTCCGCCCGGCATCTATGAACTCTGCACCTTCACCGGTGCGTGGGGCGCAGAGTTCGGACCGCAGTGCGCCCCCCTCAGCAGCGCCACACTGCTCGAAAGTCGTTCTGGACGATCATCGCACGGCCATCATCCCTGGTTCACGCTGATACGCAACGGTCGCTCATTGACGTCCGGCATGGTTGCGTGGTCGGGCAACTGGGTCGTGCGGCTGACGCCGCGGCTGGATGGCGCTGTTGTCCTGTCGGGCGGGCTGCACAATTGGGAGTTCGCCGTCGATCTCGCGCCAGGAACAGCGGTCGAAGCGCCGCCGGTGGTTCTGGCGTTCGCAAAGGGCGATGATCTCGACGAGACCGCTGTTCAGTTTGCGCGTCTGGGACGGAAGTTCTGGTATCCGCACAACGCACTGGCGGATGCGTTGCCGGTCGAGTGGAATCACTGGTGGGCATACGAAGACCGCGCGCTCGATGAGGCGACGTTCCGCGCCAACGTTGATGTCGCGGCGCGCCTGGGCATCGAGGTGTGCACCCTTGACGCCGGATGGTTCGGCGCTGCGGATGCTGGGACGCACTGGTACGAACAGCGCGGCGACTGGGATATGGTCAATAGCGTGCGCTTCCCGTCTGGTATTCGCACACTCGCGGATTATGTTCATACGCATGGCATGCGTTTCGGTATCTGGTGCGAAATCGAGGGCCTCGGCGCCCACGCGCGGCTGGCGGAGCGGCGCCCGGCGTTTGTCGCCATGCGCGACGGCGAACGCCTCGGGTATGTCTGCCTGGGAAATCCGGCGGCGCAGCAGTGGGCATTCGAGACGCTCGACCGCCTTGTGCGCGAGTATGGATGCAACTGGATCAAACTGGATTTCAATCTCAATCCCGGCGCCGGGTGCAACCGCACCGATCACGGGCATGGCGCCGGAGACGGGTTATATGCTCACTATCGCGGGTATTACGCGCTGCTCGACCGGTTGCGCGCCGCGCATCCCGAGGTGGTGCTGGAAAATTGCTCGTCGGGCGGGTTGCGCATCGATGCGGGTATTGCGCGCCGCACTCACATGGCGTTTTTGAGCGATCCGGACTGGCCCGAACATAGTTTGCAGGTGTTCTGGGGCGCGACCTGTATGCTCGCGCCAGACGCCTGCCTGCACTGGGGCTATTGCGAGTGGGCATTCGCAGAGCATCCGAGCCAGAGGTTCAATCCGCGCGATCCGACGCTTCAGCCGCATCAGGTCGATTTTTACACCCGCATTTCGATGCTGCGACGCTTCGGCTTTTCACAGCGTCTCCCCGATCTGCCGGAATGGGTCGCACAGCGGTACACGGAACACATTCAGTTCTACAAAACCGTCATGCGGCGCTTTGTGCGTGAAGCAGACCTGTACCGCCTGACCGGGCAACCGCTCGGCGAGGGGCGCGGCGATCGCTGGGCTGGATTTCAGTACCGCATGCCCGATGGTCGCGAGCATCTGATTGCCGCTTTTCGCCTGCCGGGCGGAGAGCCGTCGCGGGCGCTGCGGTTGAAACACCTGAACCCTGATCGGACATACACCCTTTCGTGGATCGACACCGGGCGTCAGGCGCAGATCAGCGGCGCCGACCTGATGTGTGTCGGTCTCCAGTTCGACACTCTGCCAGAAGAAGGATCGGCAATCGTGTTGATCCACGAATAGATAACAGACGAAGCTGTCATTCGTCTCACTGGAGAGCAGCGCAGTGGATACACCTCATCCTCAGCCACAGATCGCAGTGCGACAAAGTGCACGACGGGCGAGTCGCCGACGGCGCATCGAAGCAATCCATGCCTACATCTTTATGGCGCCGGCAATCCTCGGGTTGCTGTTCTTCACGCTGGGACCGATGGTCGCCTCGTTTTTGCTCAGTTTCACCGACTACAATATTCTGACCGATCCGCGCTGGAATGGTCTGGCGAACTACGACAGACTCTTCAACGACAAACTCTTCTGGCAGTCGCTCAGAGTCAGCGCCACCTATTCAATCGTCAGTGTCCCGTTGGGGCTGGTCGTCGCACTGGGGCTGGCGTTGCTCCTGAACCACAAAATGCGCGGGATTCTGTTCTTCCGCTCGGTCTACTACCTGCCGACGGTCATTTCTGGCGTTGGCGTGGCGATGCTCTGGCGCTGGCTCTTCAATGGCGATTACGGGATCATCAATATCCTGCTGCGCGGCGTCGGCGTTCGCGGTCCCAACTGGCTGTTCGATGAAACGTGGGCGCTCGTGGCGCTGATCATCGCCAGCCTGTGGGGCGTTGGCGGAACAATGTTGATTTTCCTGGCGGGTTTGCAGGGCATTCCGCAGGAATTGTACGAAGCCGCCGAGATCGACGGCGCCGGACGGTGGCGGCAGTTTACCAGCATCACACTGCCGATGATCTCGCACGTGACCTTCTTCAACCTGGTGCTGGGGGTCATTGGCGCGTTGCAGGTCTTTACCGAGGCTTATGTGATCACCGGCGGCGGTCCGAATAATGCCACTCTTTTCCTTTCGGTTTATCTCTACCGCCACGCCTTTCAGTACCTGAATTTCGGCTATGCCGCAGCAGTGGCATGGGTGCTGTTCCTGATCGTTCTGGCGCTGACGTTGCTGGTCTTTAAATCGTCGCCGCTCTGGGTCTACTACGAGAGTGAGCGGCCGGGGAGGAACTGATGCGTGTGCATACTGCGCCGCATGTCTTCTGGCGCACCCGCCGCGGACAGGCGCGCCTGGCATCTCTGGCAGTGGTGATTATCCTGCTGGCGGGATCCACGCTGGTGCTGATCCCGTTCTTCTGGATGATTTCGACATCGCTGAAGCAAGCGAGCCAGGTGTACCTCTCGCCGCCGATCTGGTTTCCCAACCCGCCGCAGTGGGGGAACTACATGCAGGCAGTGACACGTGTGCCGTTTCACCTGTATGCCTGGAACACCACCATTATCGTCGGGTTGGTGACGGTTGGCACGCTCCTCTCCTGTTCGCTCAGCGCTTACGGATTTGCGCGCCTGTCGGCGCCGGGGAAGAACACGATCTTCATGCTGTTGCTCTCGACGCTGATGCTGCCCGGCGCAGTGACGCTCGTGCCAACGTACCTGCTGTTCAATGCACTGGGGTGGGTGGGGTCGTTTCTGCCGCTTATCGTGCCTGCGTACTTCGGCAGTGCGTTTTTTATCTTCCTGATGCGACAGTTCTACCTGACAATCCCGCGCGAACTCGAAGAGGCCGCCACCATCGATGGCGCCAATGTCTACCAGATCTGGTGGAGCATTATGATGCCGCTCAGTTATCCCGTGCTGGCGACGGTGGTGGTCTTTACATTCGTGGGAACGTACAACGACTTTTTCACGCCGCTGATCTACCTCACTGATGAGAGCAAACGCACGATTGCTGTGGCGCTCTCCTATTTTCAGGGATCACCGCGCATCGGGCCGCAGATGCACCTGTTGATGGCAGCGGTGACCATCTCGATTGTACCGCCGCTTATTCTGTTCGTTCTGGCGCAACGCTATTTTGTGCGCGGCATTGTGATGACGGGGATTAAGGGATAGAAGCGCCGCACGCTGCTTCCAGACACCCATCGACCATCGAACGTTTGTGGCAGTAAGCAATGCAGAGGAGGACACTATTATGACACACCGCATTCGTCTGAGTAGAAGACAGTTCCTGCGTAGCGCAGCGTTGGGGGGAGCGGCGTTTGCCTCCGGCATGCTGGCTGCCTGTGGCGCCTCGCCGACCACGCCCACCGGTCAGGCGCCAACAACGGCGCCAGCCCAGGTCTCCAGCGAACCGACGAAGATCCGCGCTCTGATGTGGAGCAACGGACCGGTGATCGACGAAAACTTCAAAGTCCGTGCGCAGATGTTCAACGAAGCGTTCAAGGGCCAGTACGATCTCGACCTGCAACTCCTGCCCTACGATCAGTACTGGCCCCGCATCGATCTGGCGTATGGCTCGAAGAACCCGTATGACCTCTACTTCTTCGATGTGCAGGCGTATGGGCATTACCGGGCAGGATTGCTCGCCAACCTCCAGCCATATGTCGATCTGGCGCCGGAACTGATGAACGCTGAGGAGTATCCGGTCAAACTCTTCGACGCCTGGCGCTTCGATGGCAGCAATCTCTACGGATTGCCCGAAAACATCCAGGTGCTGGCGCTCTACTACAACCGCGACCTCTTCGATGCCGAGGGTCTGGCGTATCCCGATGAAACCTGGACGTGGGACGATGTGCTCGATGCAGCCACGAAACTGACGAAGCGCAGCGGCGATGAGACCACACAGTGGGGAATGGATGTCGGCGTGATGGACATCTGGTGGGGCGCGCAGACGCTGGCGTGGGCGATGGGTGGCGGATTCTTCGATAAAATCGTCGAGCCGACGAAGTTCCAGGTGAGCGATCCCGTCAATGTGGAGGCGCTCACCTTTCTCCGCGATCTGATCTTCGAGCATAAAGTTGCTCCCACCAAAACCCAGCGTTCGGCGACGGCCCAGGACATTGGCATCTTTCAGACCGGCAAGGTGGCGATGTTCTTCGATGGCAGCTGGGCAATCAGCGGGTTCCAGGACGTGCCGTTCAAATGGGATATGGCGCCGCTGCCCAAGTGGAAGGATACACGCGTCTCCGCCTACTGGCTCGGCGGGCAGGTCATCCCCAAGGACTCGAAGGTCATCGACGCTTCGTTCGCTTTTTCGCGCTGGTCAACAACAACCTATCAGAAGACGATGGCAAGCAACCACGACTGGATACCGATTGCGCGCTCGGCGCGCGAGTCCGAGGAGATGTACGTCGGGCAACCAGCGGGGCTGCGCAAAGTCCTCGGCACGATCGAAGGCGCGCGGCTCGGCGACTTCTACTCACGCAATAATCAGCAGATTTTCGGCGAGGTGCTGCTGCCGACGTTCGATCAGTTGTTTCTTGGCAATATGACGCCGGAAGAGGCGGCGAAGAAGATCGATGAAGAAGCCAATGCGCTTCTTGCGAAAGGATAAACAGCATGACCCGCTCTGGATCAGGCGCCACGCCTGAGACATGGTCGCTCTCAACTGACCTCGTGACCATCACCGTGTCACTGACAGACGGGCGCCTGACCTGGACTCTCGGCGGCGCAACTGAAGGACTCGATCTGTCGTCAGCGACAGGGAGCGCCCTGCGCGTCGATGGACGAACGCCGCTGTGGGCGCAGGTCGTCCAGGCAGACGATCAGACGACTGATGATGGCGGTCGCCTGCTGACGCTGACGCTCGATACTGCGGACGGCAACCTGCGATTGACCCGCTGCTTCCACCTGTTCGCCGATCATCCGTTTGTGCGCACCTGGGCGACACTGGAGAATCGCGGCAGCACGGCGGCGCTGATCGATCAGTGCGACATTCTGACGCTGACGCCGCACGCTGCGCCGCCACTCTACCTGTTCCACGTCGATCAATTCAGCTGGAACTACCGGCGCGACTTCTTCAGCCAGCATGAGGTCTGGTTGCGGGTGGGATACACTTCCCACGAGATCCGCATGGGATCGTATCCTGCCCACCACTGGGGTCCCTCCAGTTGCGCCTGGTTCGCCCTGCGCGACGGTCTGCCCGACTGGAATGAGGATCCGCCGAAGCGCGGGCGTGGCGTGGCGTGCGGCATCGAGTTCAACGGCAAGAGCCGGCTGCACGCATGGGCAACGACAGAACGGGCGCACCTCGTGAGCCGGATCGATGACCTGGCGCACCGCCTGGCGCCAGGCGCGATCTTCGAGATCCCGGCGTTTTTTGTCGGGCGCTTCGAGGGCGACTGGGACGAGGCAGGGTATGTGACGCAGCGTTTCGCCGAGACGCACGTCCATCCCCCGCTGCCCGACGACCGCTACCCGTGGGTGCAGTACAACTCCTGGCGCTACGAGCAGAACATCAACGAAGAGCAGCAACTGGCAGCCATTGACCGCTGCGCGGAACTTGGCGTCGAACTTGCGGTAATGGACCTGGGGTGGGCGCGCATGATCGGCGACTGGCGCCCCGATCCGGTCAAGTTTCCGCGCGGACTGAAGCCGCTCGTCGAACGGGCGCACTCCTACGGGATGCGCTTCGGCGTGCACATCGCGCTGGCGCAGTGCAACCCGGAGGCGCCGATCGCCAGAGAGCACCCCGACTGGCTCATCCACACCGACAACGATTACTATGGCGCAGGTCCGCTCTGCCTGGGGCACGAACCATGCCGCGCCTGGCTGATCGAGCAGTTGATCCGGCTGGTGGACGAAGAAGGGATCGATTACATCATTCAGGACGGCGAGGACATGGTGAAACGGTGTGAGCGCAGCGATCACACGCATGCGCCGGGTGACAGCAACTACGCCAACTCGCAGTACGGGCTGGACATCGTCATCGGATCGTTGCGCCGCGCCCGCCCGCATTTGACGCTCGAAAACTGTGAGGACGGCGGCTGTATGATGACCTACAAAATGGCGTGGCTATACCACACGAGCATCACGGTGGACAACACATCATCGTATGCGACGCGGCAGGGGGTGTACGGCGCGTCCTACCCCTTCTCGCCGCGCTACAGCGTGCGCTACATGCAGGACGACCCTTCGCCCTATACCCTGCGCAGTTCCATCTTTGGCGGACCGCTCATCCTGATGCAGCGCGTCACCGAATGGAACGACGCGCAGATGGCAGACACCCGGCGCGCCATCGAGGAGTACAAGGCGTTGCGCCATCTCATCCGTTCGGCGAAGATCATCCACCTGAAAGCGCCGCTCCACAACATCGACGGCCTGGGCTGGGGATGGGACGCTATCCAGGCGGTTTCGTCCGACCGGTCGCGCAGCGTGGTGATGGTCTACCGCGCGCAGGGTGATGTCGCCGAACGCACCTTCAAGCCGCGCGGTCTGCTGCCCGATGCGGCGTACACCGTACGATTCGTCGATGGCGAACGCACCCTGCAACGCACCGGCGCCGACCTGGAACGCGATGGGATCACAGTGGCGCTGGAAGAGTTCGGGTCGGAGATTGTCCTGATCGAAGTTGAAGGTTGAAGGTAGGGGCGCTCCCCCTGTCGGCGCCCGGCGTGGGCAGGCACGGGGGCCTGCCCCTACCAATACGGCGGTTGTGGCGGTGGGGCGCCCGGCGTGGGCGGGCAGGGGGGCCTGCCCCTACCAATACGGCGGTTGTGGCAGTAGGGGCGCCCCCTTGTCGGCGCCCGGCGTGGGCAGGCACGGGAGCCTGCCCCTGCAAATGTGACGATGGTGGTCGTCAGGGCGTCCCCGTGGGCGCCCGGCGACGAATTTTGAACGTTACTATGCCAAATTGCCTTTGTGTGCCCGCCAACAGAAACACAGAGCCACAGAGGACACGGAGGTTGACGTTGCACGTTGGACACCGGGCGGGTGCATTCTTTTATTCGTTGTCGCATTTGCGTATTCACTGACCGATGAGCACTGTTCATTTCGATCCTCACTGGACCTATCGCGGTTTTCGGGCGCTGCTGCTCGAAAACCGCTATCTGCGCGCGGTGATTCTGCCAGAACTAGGCGCGAAAATCTGGTCGCTGGTCGATAAACTGGCGGACCGCGAAACCCTCTGGCACAACCCGCGCGTGCCGCCGCGTCCGGCGATCTATGGCGCCGCCTACGATGACTGGTTCTGCGGCGGGTGGGACGAACTGTTTCCCAACGACGCGCCTGCTGTCATCGGCGGCGATGCCTACCCCGACCACGGCGAGTTGTGGTCGATGCCGTATGACTGGCAGGCGGATGTCGATGCTCACGAAATACGGCTGCGCCTGAGTCGCAGCGGCGTGGTCACACCGACCTTCGTTGAAAAGTCAATCACGCTGCGCGCCGACGAGCCGGTGATCCGGATTCGCAACGATGGAGTAACGCCGCTCGATTTTCTGCTCAAACTCCACCCGGCGCTGGCAATTGATCCCGGCTGCCGGATCGATCTTCCGGCGCGCACGGTGCTGGTTGACGAAGGGTTTCGCCAACGGCTCGGCGTGACGATCGAGCAGTTCACCTGGCCCCTGGCGCACTCCGCCGCTGGCGCCACGGTCGATATGCGCCAGATTCCGCCACAGAGCGCGGCGCTCTGCGATTTCTTCTACGCCATCGAACTCGACGCCGGTTGGTGCGCTCTCACCGACACCGCGCGCGCTGCGGGCTTCGGTCTGGCATTCGATCCGGCAGTGTTCAGTTCCGTATGGGTCTTTGGCGCCTATGGCGGCTGGCGTGGACTGTACACCGCCATTCTCGAACCGTGCACCGGTTACCCGTGCCGGCTCGAAGAGGCGATTGCGCAGGGGACCGCAAGTCGCCTGGCGCCAGGGGCGGAACTCGATACCGAAGTGACAGCCGTGCTCTACCGCGGCATGAGCGCCGTTGAACGCATTGATCGTGATGGAGCAGTACGATGAGCGGTTTGCTCGAAGGCAAAGTCGCCCTGATCACCGGCGCTGCCAGCGGTATCGGGCGGGCGACAGCGCTGACGTTAGCCCGTGATGGCGCTGCAATTGTGGTGGCGGACCTGGACGCATCGGGTGGTGCAGCGACGGTTGATACGATCACCACGGCTGGCGGACGGGCGATCTTCGTTCAGGCGGATGTGACGCGCGATGCAGAGCGCATGGTCGATACAGCAGTGCAGGCGTTCGGGCATCTCGATATTCTTGTGAATAATGCAGGCATCTTCTACACCGCCGATCTGCTCGACGTGACTTTCGACGAATGGGTGCGCGCCGTCGATGTGATGTACTTCGGCGCATTCCGGTGCAGCCAGGCGGCGGCGCGGCAGATGGTCCGCCAGGGAAACGGCGGGCGCATCGTCAATATTTCTTCAGTCAACGGATTCCTCGGCATGCCGCAATCCAGCCACTACAACTCGGCAAAAGGCGCGATCGACCAACTCACGCGCTGCCTGGCGGTCGAACTGGCGCCGCATGGCATCCTGGTGAACGGGGTGGCGCCAGGCTTCGTCGAAACGCCGATGGCGATCGTTAATGGCGTCAACGAACACGAAACGCTGGAGTTCCAGGAGTTCTACGTGCGCAGACGCCGCATTCCCCTGGCACGCCCTGCAATGCCCGAAGAGATCGCCGAAGCCGTGGCGTTCCTCATCTCGCCGCGCTGCACCTACATCACCGGGCACACACTCGTTGCGGATGGCGGGCTGTCGATCACATTTTGATTCTGACCGGGATATGGTATAGTTGTCCTGGGAGTGCGAGCGTCTCGCTCGCACGACGGATGCTGTGGGTCGGCGCAGCGCCATACGCTGGCGCGGGTTGCAGATCGTGCGCCGCCGCTTCTGCATTTCGAGAACCTCCCCCGAACCCCCGTTTTGGGCGACTGGCGGGTTCTTTGTTTCTGAACATAAACCAGCCGCGTGAAGGCGGTGCGACCGCCTGCATCTGGCTGAGTCGCCCTGAATCATATGAGTCAACGACGGTTTTTTGGAGAGGAGGCATCATTTGGAGTCAGATCGCGCGATCCCGCGCCCCAGACTGCGCGTTTTCCTGCGCACCGGGCAACTGGTATCGTTCATTGCACTCGCCATCTTTTTCGCGTCTGGCTTTTCAGCTCTGCTCTATCAGGTCATCTGGCAGCGCGTGCTTGGCTTCTTCTCAGGCGCTGACGTCTATTCAGTCACCATTATTGTCGCAGCGTATATGGCTGGCATGGGAGTCGGCAGTCTCACGGGCGGGTATCTGGCGGATCGTCTGTCGCGCTGGGGCAACCTGGCGTTGTTCGCCGGGGTGGAGCTGGGCATCGCCCTGTTTGCGCTGGGCAGCAAAGGGTTCTACTACGACTGGCTCTACCAGCACAATGCGCATCTTGCCTCGTCGCCGCTGCTGATGGCGGTGGTGTTGTTTGTCAGCCTGTTGATCCCGACCTTTTGCATGGGCGTCTCACTGCCAACACTGTCACGAGCGCTCACCCGATCGATTGAAATGGCGGCTGGCACCATCGGTTCGCTCTACGGTATCAACACCCTCGGCGCCGCCGTCGGCGCCGGCGTGACGACCTGGGTGTTGCTACGGCAGAACAGTTTCGAGACCATTTTGCACATGGGCGCTGCGATCAACGCGCTGGTCGCATTCACCGCATTTCCGCTGGCGTGGTTTCTGATGAAGTCAGGCGCGCAGGCGCCTGAACGCGCACAGGCGACGGCTGCGCATGCAGAGGGAACATCCATCCAACGGCTGCCTGTGCCGGTCTGGATTGCACTCTACGGTGTTTCCGGATTCATCGCGCTGTCACTGGAGATTCTGTGGTTCCGCATGCTGGGAGTCATGCTCAAATCGACGGCGTTTACGTTTGGCACGCTGTTGACCATTTTTCTCGGCGGTCTGGCGCTCGGCACATTCCTTGGCATTCGACGCGCGCCCCATGATCGTCGTCCGATGAACTCCTTCTTGTTGCTGCAAACTGGCGTTATTGTCTGCGCGCTGGTCACGATCACCGTGTTTGTTGGGCAGGTGAACCATGCGTCGCTGCTGGCGCCGTTCTGGCTCTATTTTGGCGGCTATGAACCGCTGAATGTGGGCGACGCTACGGCTGCCTTGCCTGATTTTCTGTTCAATCCAGGCGCACTGACGCCAGAAGCGTCGCAGCATGCCCGTTTCTTCCTTCTGCTCTACGTGATCCTGCCAGTGATCCTTATCGGATTGCCGACGGTTTTTATGGGAATGAGTTTCCCGTTGCTCCAGAAAATCGTTCAGCGTGACCCGGAGACGCTAGGCAGGCGCGTCGGCTGGCTGCAAACATCGAATATCATCGGCAGCATGCTCGGCACACTGTTGACCGGACTGGTTGCGCTCTCATGGCTGGGAACACCTGGCAGCCTGAGAGTCATTGCGGTGTTGTCGGGGCTCTTCCTGGCGTTGTTTGCGTGGGGATGCCTGGTGCGCGTATGGGTGCGCCGCGCCGCGTATGCCGGCAGCGTGGCGCTTGCATCCGGTCTGGCGCTTACCGTTCCAGACGCACAGACCTTCTGGGCGACCCTGCACGGCGTCCCGCCGGAGAACGCGATTGTTGCAGAAGACAATACCGGGCTTGCCCTGATCAAGAGCAGCGCCAGCGACTTTTCCCGGCGTGCGTTTGTGATGTCCAATGGCATCGGGCAGAGCGCCATTCCCTATGGCTGGACGCGTAGCGTCCTCGGTTTCCTGCCGGTGCTGATCCATCCCAACCCGCAAACCATTGCGATTATCGGACTGGGATCGGGAGATACGCTGTTCCACGCCGGCGGACGCGGCGAAACAAAGGAACTGATCTGTATCGAAATCGTCGGTTCGCAGATGGACATGCTGCGCGACATGGCGCAACGGCGCGACTACCCGGCGCTGCGATCCATTCTGAACGATCCACGCATCACCTACGAGATCACGGACGGGCGCTCCTACATTATGCAGCGCGGACGCACCTACGATATGATCGAGGCCGATGCGTTGCGCCCAACCAGCGCCTACGCCGGTAATCTCTACTCGGAAGAATACTTCCGCCTGGTGCTCAACCATCTGAACCCCGGCGGTCTGGCGGTGACCTGGGTTCCGACTGAGCGCGTCCGCACGACGTTCGTGCAGGTCTTTCCGCATTATGTCGATTTTGGCGATATTCTGATCGGCAGCAACCAACCCATTCAACTGGATCTTCAGACGATCTACCGGCGGCTTGAAGATCCGTTTACCCGTGCGTACTATCAACAATCCGGCGTAGACATCATGCAATGGCTCGATGAGTACTTCGTCAAACGGCAACCGCGGGTTTCTGATCCGTCTGTTCCTCCAACGCCATCGAGTGATATCAACCGCGATCTCTTTCCCAGGGATGAGTTCATGGTGAGGTAGGGCAGCGCCGCTACCGGTGGTATAATCGCAGCGGGCGATACGCACTCGTTCTGGTTCGCGCGGAGATACAGCATCGCCCCTGGGAGTCTGCTCCTCTTCCCCGCACGACCCTGCGACTTACAAGAAAGGACGCACGCGACCATGATCCGTGTCGCTATGCTGAGTTACTGGCATGTCCATGCCTGGGACTACACGCGCCAGGCGCAGAGTCACCCTGATGTCACGATTGGCGCCGTCTGGGACGAGTTGCCCGCGCGCGGCGTCGCCGCCGCTGAAAAACTGGGCATGCCGTTCTACGAATCGCTCGACGACCTCCTGGCGTCGCCGGAGATCGATGCGGTGATCGTGGATGCGCCGACCTCCATGCACTGCGATGTAATGGTGGCCGCAGCGCGCGCCGGCAAGCATATCTTTACCGAAAAGGTGCTCGCGCCGACCCTCGCCGAAGCCAATCAGATCATCGCCGCCGCCGATCAGGCGCACGTGACGCTGACCGTGTCGTTGCCACGCCTTTCAGAAGGGTACACGGCGGCGATTGCCAGCCTGATCGCTCAGGGCGCACTTGGAGAACCGACGCTGGTGCGCACCCGCCTGGCGCACAATGGCGCTCTGCGCACCGAACAGAACCCCGACGGCTGGCTGCCGCCTCATTTCTACGACCCCGACCAGTGCCGCGGCGGCGCGATGATCGACCTGGGATGCCACCCGATGTACCTGGCGCACCATTTCCTCGGAATGCCGGAGACGGTCAATGCGCACTACGGGTACGTCACCGGGCGAGCGGTGGAAGACAACGCCGTCGTGACGCTCGGCTACGCCAGCGGCGCGATCGCGGTCGTCGAGGCGGGGTTTGTCACGCCCGCATCGCCATTCACCATCGAGGTGCATGGCACACGCACCAGTCTGGTCTACACTGCGCCGCCGCCGGTATTGCGCGTGCGTGGCGCCGATGGCTGGGTCGAACCGGAGATCCCGGAATCGTCGCCGCTCCCATTTGCCCAGTGGGTGGACCATATTCAGCGTGGCGCACGCCATACTGCCAACGTCCAGGCGGCGCTCGCTCTGACCATGCTCATGGAAGCGGCAAACCTGTCAGCAGCAACCGGGCGGCAGGTGCGCCTCGATTCACTTCAATCCTGATATCCGCAGACCACGTTGTTTACGGAGTGCCAGTTCGTCATGACCACCTCAACCATCATCAACGTCGGTATCGTCGGCGCCGGCAATATCGCGCGCGGGCGCCATCTTCCCTGTTTCAAGAAGCATCCAAATGCCCGCCTCGCCGCCATCTCCGATGTTGTCGTCGATCTGGCGGAATCCGCGGCACAGGAGTATGAGATCCCCGGCGTCTACACCGACTACCGCGAGATGTTCGAGAAAGAGCAGCTCGACGCAGCGGTGATCTGCACGCCGAACAAGTTCCACGCTCCGGCATCGATTGCTGCACTCGATGCTGGACTGCACGTGCTCTGTGAGAAACCAATGGCGCTCGACCCGCTCGAAGCGCGCGCTATGGTCGCCGCCGCCGAGCGGAACGAAAAGATCCTCAGCATTGCCTTCCACTACCGCCATATGGCGCCGGTGCGCGCCGCTCGTCGCGTTGTCGATTCGGGCGAACTGGGCAACGTGTATATGGCGCGGGTGTACGCCCTCCGCCGTCGCGGCGTCCCATCTTGGGGCACATTCGTGCAAAAGCATATCCAGGGCGGCGGCGCTATGATCGATTTTGGCGTCCACCTGCTCGACACCGCGCTCTGGTTGATGGGCAACCCGCAGCCGGTCGAAGTGTGTGCCAGCATCTCGCAGCACCTCGGCAAAGCGCCGAACGTCAACCCGTGGGGGCAGTGGAACTACCGCGAATTCACGGTCGAGGATCAGGCAGCCGCGTTCATCCGTTTCGCCAATGGCGCCAGCATGCTCCTCGAATGCTCCTGGGCGCTGAACATCCCTGAGAACTACGAAAATGTCTCGCTTTCGGGAACCGCCGCCGGCATGGAAGTCTTCCCGCTAAAAGTCAACAAGGCGCATCTCGATATGCTCGTGAGCTGGAAACCCGACTGGATGCCGGCTGAGCGCGACAATCCCGGTGATGTACAGACCGCCGATTTCGTCGGCGCGATCCTCGAAGGACGGCAACCGGTCTCGCAGGCATACCAGGCGTTGCAGGTCACCGAGATTGTGGATGCGATCTACCGCAGCGCCGAAGCGGGCGCCGCTGTGCGTCTGGATGGACCGGCGTCACAGCCATCCCTTCGCTGAGTCTGTTCGTACTGAAGACAAGGTAAGATATACCCACTCCGGGTATGCCGCCTGTGGGGGGTGGCGACGCTGGAGATGACGCTGTACCCTCCCGCATGCCTGTGAACCAATATGCGCCCGGCGCCGCGCGCACGTCGGTTGGCAAAGGGGTTGTCTCACATTTGGCGTCCTGGATGAAATCGGCAAAAAGCAAAGGAGAACCAGCAATCTATGACCGTCACACGCGAACGTTTCGAGCAGGGCATGACCTACGATGAGTACAAAGCGCAGATGACCCGCAACCGTGAGCGCCTGGAAGAGAACGAGCGCACCGTTGAGTTGTCGATCAATGATATTGAGTTCTTCGCCGGTCTCCCCGAACCGCTGCACGTGCTGGTGATCACCGAGGACTGGTGCGGCGATGCCATCGCCAATGTTCCGATCCAGGGGCGACTCGCCGCCGAGAGCGACAAACTCAATCTGCGCATCTTTCTGCGTGACCAGAATCCTGACCTGATGGACCAGTATCTGAACCAGGGCATTCACCGTTCAATTCCGGTGTTTGCATTCTTTGATCAGCAGTTCCGCCCGATCGGTCACTGGATCGAGCGTCCCGCCGTTATCACCGAGATGCAGGAGAAGATGATGGCAAACCTCTATGCGACCGATCCGGCGTTTGCTGGCGTGGCGCCGGGAACATCGATCGCGGTGCTGCCCGATGCCGCGCGTGCGCGGCTGATGCAGGCATTCGCCGCGTTTCGCGCCGAAACCCGCCTGCTCGCCGACCGTGAGGTAGTACGCGAACTGCGTGCACTGCTCAGCCAGTGGTTGGCAACTCGCCAGGAGGCATAGGAATGGACATCGACAGCGGGCGACATCCGCCCAAGATCAAAATCGTCTACTGTGCATCGTGCGGGTATGAACCGCAGACGCTGCAGCTCGTCTCGGCATTGATGCACGCCTTCCACTACGACATCGCCGGCATCGAAATCATTCCATGGCAGGACGGCGCCTTCGATGTCGCCGTGGATGGCGAACTCGTCCACTCGATGTATCGCGACGGCGGATTCCCGGCGCCCGAAACGATCATCAGCGCAGTGCGGGAACGGTTGACCCGCTCATAGAGCGATTAACCAAATGTTGCACCATAACTGCCCGTGTTGACCTTCCTGCGGCGGACGTTGGCTTCGACAGGTTCAGCCAACGTCCGCCGCTCCATGTCCTTGATTGATCAGCGGATAGGACATGAATCGTCTGCGTTTCGCCGTCGAATCTAACGCCTGCCGCTCCACGTCCTTAATTGTCCAGGTTCTGGTTGATCGCTCTATAAGAGGCTATCCAAACGAGCGCCACGTGAAGTGAGCCGGATAGGCGAAGGCATCGCCTTCGCCTACCCGGCTATCTTTTCTGGATAGACCTCAAACCCGCGCTGGAGCGCCGCAATGTTCAACGCCAACAGTTCGCGGCGCTTCGCCATATGGCGTTCCAGCGCCCGGCAGATCTCTTCGAGCGGCAGGATCGGTTGCAGGCGCAGGAACGCCCCCAGCATCACCATATTAAGGACGCGCTCGTCGCCGATCTCACGCGCCAGATCATTGCCCGGCACACCGACCAGCGTGATGTTGGGGCGCGTCGGTTCACGCCCGGCGAGTGAACTGTTGTAGATCAGGAGACCGCCGGTTGCAACCAACGGTTCGTATTTATCGAGCGAAGGACGATTCAGCGCAATCACCGTCTGCGGGTTGCGCACCAGCGGCGCGCCGATCGGCGCATCAGACACGATCACCGTGCAGTGCGCCGTTCCTCCCCGCATCTCAGGACCATACGACGGCATCCAGGTCACCTGAAACCCGGCGTCCATTGCGGCATACGCCAGTAACTGCCCGGCAAACAGGGCGCCTTGACCGCCTGATCCACTAATAATGAGATCGTGATACATATGTCGCCTCGGGTTCAAGAACCGGGAACCGGGAACTGAGAACCGGGAACTGGAGGTCAGGGGATAAGGGTTTGATCGCGTGCCGTAACCTGCAACCTTTCCACGGGCGCACCGCCAGCGCGCCCCTCCCTTCAACCTTCCCACGGTCAACCTGCACCCTGCTTCAAATTGCGCGCTTTTTGAAACGGCGCGCGTTTTGAACTCCCTTCAACCTTCCCACAGTCAACCTGCACCCTGCGCATCCCGGCAGCGACGTTGCATCGCAACGTCGCTGCCTGCTGTGCGCGTGGGCGCTCCCCTACAACCTCTCCGCCTCCCCACGTTCAACGTTCGCCTCTCGCCTCACACCTCTCGCCTCTCACCTCTCACCTCTCACCTCTCACCTCTCACCTCTCACCTCTCACCTCTC
>NZ_JBYNRX010000053.1:0-19161 GCF_057785375.1 Roseiflexus sp. | reverse complement strand
CGCGGCAAGCGTTGCGATCTGAGCCTCTTTCAGTTGGGGTTGCGCTTGCTGGAGCACCTTTTGAACGAAGGCAAAGAGATTCCCGTTGCCTTCCAGATGGTAGAGTAGCTTTGCGTAAAAAAGTGTACGGTAGTGAATTAGAGATAAAGGTTTTCTGTCCGTTCACCACATACGAATCGCCGTCGCGCAGGGCTGTGGTGCGGATAGCAGCCAGATCACTGCCAGCGCCTGGTTCGGTCATTGCAATCGCAGTAATGCACTCACCGCTGACGCAGCCGGGCAGCCAGCGCTGGCGTTGTTCCGGTGTTCCATAGTGCAGGATGTACGGAACAACGATGTCGGTATGCAGGACGAAGCCAGGTCCGGTGGCGCCGACGCGCCACAACTCCTCGCCGATGACGACGTTAAAGCGGTAGTCGCGCGCGCCGGCGCCGCCATACTCCTCCGGCACGTCCATGCAGAGGAACCCCTGACGACCTGCGGCTCGCCACAGGTCGCGCGGGACGGCGCCGGCGCGCGCCCATTCCTCGTGGAACGGCGCAATGTCGCGCTCGACAAAGGCGCGAAACGCGGCGCGGAAGAGATCATGTTCCGGTTCAAACAGTGTTCGTTTCATCAGACGAGGAGGTCTGGCGTTGTAGCGGTTACGCGGGTGGTAATCTGCTTGCCAAGCCGGTCGAGCGCATATTCGATGCCCGCCTGAAGGTTGCTGCGTGTGACCACCGCGCTCAGATCGATTCCCAGATGGACCATCGCCTGCGCCACTTCCGCCGAGATGCCGACCAGCACGCAGTGTGCGCCGAGCAGCGACGCGGCGCGTGTCGTCTGTATCAGGTGGTTGGCTACCGACGTATCGACGACGGAGACGCCTGTGATGTCGATGATTGCGATTTCGGCGGCATAGCGCTGAATGCCGCTGAGTAATGCTTCCATGATCTGCGCGCTGCGCCGGCTGTCGATTGATCCGACAAGTGGGAGAACAATTATTTCGTCATAGATTGGAACAACCGGGGTGGACATCTCGCGGATCGCCTGGATGAGGCGTTCCTGTTCCTCAACGGTTGCGCGCAGTTGCTCGCGGCTCTGTTCCAGTTCCATGCGTTCCTGAATACGCTTTGTCACTACTTGAGTAAAGAGGATTACCCCGCCAATCGTGCCATCGCCTTTGAACCAGGGATAGCATTTCCAGGAAATCCACTCCATCGAACCATCCGCGCGCGGCCATGGATCGTCCTCGGCTTCCTCGAACAAACCGGATAATGCGCGACGATGGATGTCTTTCCAGCGTTCCGGCAGATTGGGAAACATGTCGTAATGGGATCGACCGGTGATGTCCTGGCCTTCCAGCCCATAATCCTGCAGCCAGCGTTTGCTTGCCAGGATGTAGCGCATATCGGCATCGAACATAGCAATTGCTGCGGGCGTATGTTCGATAAAGAAGCGCAAACGTTCCTCACTGGCGCGGAGTTCGCGTTCTATTCCTTCATAGTTCAGCATCTGCTGCTCGAGTTCCGCCACACGCGCGCGTAACCGCTCAATCTCGGCATCGGGAGCCTCGGACATGTTCGCCTCACGATAGTCAAAAAGACGTATACAGCGCCATACCTGAATTATAGTACAGATGGCGTCCGCGCAGTGCATGCGCGTTATGCGCCATTGTACGATATAGTCGTTACTGTTGCTTACAGGGCTGGAGCGACGGTTGCATGGAAGCGGACGGATGCGACCACAGGCTCGGCTGGCGTCAGGCGGGTCAGGGTCTATCAGGCGACATCCTGACGCTGCGGGTTGCAAGGCGCAGTACCGTGACGCCTCAAGTCTCCGTCTTCCCGCCCGGCGACTAAAGTCGTAGGCTATGGTTGCGAAGCCCGCCTGCTCTTGAGTCCACTGCACAAAGGCTTCACCACCAAGGATCCGAAACGCACGAAGGTGAATACACATGAAGCGCATGTCCTTTGTGTCCCTTTGTGACCTTCGTGGTTTCGTGGTTACCTCGGTGCTTAACAGCGTTTTGCAGTGAAGTCATGCTTGTCCAGGTGACCGCGCACGGTTCTCTGTTCTTAATTCTCATACTAACTTGCGATCAGTCACACAAGATGTTCGCGCGTTCGTTGGGCGCGGCGCAACGGTCAACGCGCACCGGCAGGCGTATTGTGGACAAATGACTGCGCCCTGGCATCAGCAGCCCCGGTGGGGCTTGCACTTGCGGTGAGCGTAGTCGAACCGCGTCCTCAGCAAGGGCTTTCGCCCGCAGCGCCCCGGCGCCCCGCCACGCGCGCCGGCAGTATAGTCCAAATGACGCGCATTGGTATTATACCAATGCCTATGAATAAGCCGTTTGGTGGGCAACTGTGCATATGCCTCGCATATCCGCTGCCAGTTGGTCAAGCGTTTTACCGGCTCGGGATGAGCGGCTCGTTGCTGCAACGCTTGCTCGACTATGGCTATGTTCTCCTCAAGGGCGGGATACACACGCCCCTCCGCCGCGCGTCGCCATTCCGTGAAGATGCGCTCGACCGGGTTCCACTCCGACGCATACGGCGGTTGTTGCATCAACGTCCCTCCCACCCGGTAGACTGCGGGGCTGCTGTGACTCCGCGCATGGTCCCCTGCTGCCGCATTAATACCTTGCGCCTGCCAATATCGGACGGCGGCTCCGATGCTTGCTCCCTTCATGGGCCCGATCCAGCGCCAGGAGCTCCTCCCGGTTGGGGATTGGCGGCCAATGCCAGGAGCGCCACATGCGGTCGATCGGCGCCTGCGGTCGCACCTGCACCCGGCGCGGCGCCCAGAGTCGGCGAACCTGACCAGGCACGCCGATCCGCATCTTGTCAGCCCCTGCCAGGTTGCGCTCCTGGGTCGCGCCGGCCTTCGTTTGGACGGCAAGCAGCCCCCCTTTGTCCCCCTCTCCCAGGCATGCCGGGAGGCCGTGGCTGCCAGAGGACGCGGGACGCGCGGCGTGATCTTCAGCCGAACCAGCAGGGAGCGCGTCCCCAGGCGGTATCGTCCACGCCAACCTGCTCCGTCCCCCATCCCTGCGCCGCCTTGATGCGCATGCACGCCCCTTGAGCGGCTGGCTCGACCAACCGAGCAAGGTGTGCCGCCGTCAGAAAGGCTTTCCGTCTTCGGCGACTCCCTTGCCGATGCTGACGGATGGCATCAATCCCATCCCGACAATGCCGCCGCAGCCACTCCTGGAGCGTGCGCTTATGGATGCCAATCGCCTGCGCCGTCTGGCGCAGCGCGCGACCGTGGCGCACCAACCCCAGCGCATGCCAACGGGTGCGAAGCTCGACCTCGGACTCGCTGCGGTAAAGGTGATGCAACGTCGCGTCGTCTTCCTGCCACAGAAGCATTAATCGTCGTGCGCGCATTGCCAAACTTTGCACAAGGATGGTGCAATGTTGTAAATGATGAGTTGTATAAAAGCAATTGGTATAATACGCGGTCATTTGGACCATAATGGTTGTTGAGAACATAATCCGTCTCGCCCGGTGCAGCCCGCGCAGGCGGGCTTTGCAGCAGTAGCCCGTGGCTTCAGCCGCCGGGCGAACTCGCGCTTTGTGCGCGTCACTTTCCCTGGAGTATAATGGCGGTCGCACAGGCGGTCACCTCCAGGAGAAAAGGAATGTCGGCGCCGCTCGAACATCACTATCTGCGCGTGAATGGCATCCGTTTCCACATGGTTCGCGCCGGCGTCGGCGACAAACTGTTGGTGTTGCTGCACGGCTTCCCTGAATTCTGGTGGTCGTGGCGGCATCAGGTCGAGGCGTTTGCCGATGACTACACCGTTGTCGCGCCTGATCTGCGCGGCTATAACGAAACCGAGAAACCGGCGCGCGGCTATGAACTCCACGTGCTGGTGCAGGATGTTGTCGAACTGATCCAGGCGCTCGGCTTTCAGCGCGCATATGTTGCCGGGCATGATTGGGGCGGCATGATCGCCTGGTCGCTGGCAATTGCGCGCCCTGAACGGGTCGAGCGGCTGATCGCGCTGAATATGCCGCATCCGGCGCGTTTTTATGAGGAACTGCGGCGCAACCCGAAGCAGCGACGGCGCTCGCGCTACATCGCCTTCTTTCAATTTCCATGGCTCCCGGAGGCGCTCCTGCGCGCGAACAACGGCGCTGCGTTCGACCGTATCTTTCGCGCGACGCCGGTGGATCGCACGGTGTTCGATGAGGAAACCATTCGATGCTACAAACAGGCAATAGCGCGTCCTGGCGCGCTGACCGCTGCGCTGAACTACTACCGCGCAATCGGTCGCCACGGCGCTGGCGATCTCTTCCGCGGCACAGGGATGCGGGTCCGTGTCCCGACCCTCCTGATCTGGGGCGAACAGGACATTGCATTTGCGCCAGAGGTGGTGTATGGCACAGAACGGTTTGTTGCCGATCTGCGCATATGTCGCCTTCCGCATGCATCGCACTGGGTGCAGCAGGTGGCGCCGAAAGAGGTCAATGCCGCGATGAAAGCGTTTCTGGAGACGTAAATGGCCATTGTGTATCGCCGTATCGAAACCCACGAGGACTATCGCGCCGTAGAAGACCTTCAGGCGCAGGTGTGGGGGAGTGATGTGCGCGACATCGTGCCGCTCCACCTCCTGCTGACCGCTGGCAAGAACGGCGGTGTGACGCTCGGCGCCTTCGATACGGACCTGACGCCGCCAGATGATCTGGTCGGTTTCGTATTCGGTTTTGTCGGTCTCACGGCGGAAGGTCAGGTGAAGCACTGCTCGCACATGCTCGGCGTGCTGCCGCACTACCGGGATCGCGGGATCGGCGAAGAACTTAAGCGTCGCCAGCGGGAATACGTGCTGGCGCAGGGCATCACGCTGATGACCTGGACCTTCGATCCGCTCCAGAGCCGCAATGCGCGCCTCAACATTCGGAAACTCGGCGCGGTGTGTCATACGTATGCGCGCAACCTGTATGGAACGATGAGCGACCGGTTGAACGCGGGCGTTCCCAGTGATCGTTTCGAGGTCGAGTGGCATCTGGCGTCGCACCATGTCGAGCGGCGCCTGGCGCGCGCTGAACCGGCGCCGTCGCTTGTTGCGCTTATTGCGCAAGGTGTTTCGGTGCTGAACGAAGCGCCTCCCGGCGCCGCCGCCGATACGCCAGCGAGCGTCTGTTGCACACCGTCGGGCGACTGCGTGCTCATCCGCTTTCCGACGGATATTCAGACCGTCAAGCACATGCGCCCGAATGAGGCGCTGACCTGGCGCATGCAGGTGCGCGAAGTGTGCGAAGCCGCCTTTGCCGGCGGGTATACTGTGGTTGATGTTCTTTCCGAAGGTGCGTGCAGTTACTATCTGTTGCGCCGGCACTGGAGCAGTGTATGAAGATCGAGACAATCACTCTGCACCATATCAACATGCCGCTGGTCACGCCCTTCGAGACAAGTTTTGGGCGCGAGACGCACCGTCCCTGCATTCTGGTCGAGATGCGCGCCGACGGGTTGACCGGCTGGGGTGAATGCGTCGCCGGCGCGGGTCCCTGGTATGCGTATGAAACGATCGGGACGGCCTGGCACATCATCAGCGAATTTCTGGCGCCCATGATCGTTGGGCAGGAGATCGACGAGCCGGGGGAAATCGCGGCACGCTTCGCGCCGGTGCGCGGGCATCCGATGGCGCGCGCCGCCGTTGAAGCCGCATTCTGGGATCTCTACGCACAGGCGCGGGGCGTCTCACTGGCGCGGCTCATCGGCGCCACCCGCGATCGTGTGGCAGTTGGCGTGAGCGTCGGCATCGAACCGACGCTCGAAGCGCAACTGGTGAGCATTGAGCGGTTTGTCGCTGCGGGGTACGCGCGCATCAAACTGAAGATCAAGCCGGGATGGGATGTTGCCGTGGCACGCGCCGTGCGCGAACGCTGGCCCGACATTGCGTTGCAGGTGGATGCCAACTCAGCCTACACTCTGAACGATGCACCGATCTTCCGTGAACTGGATGCCATGAACTTGCTGCTTATCGAGCAGCCGCTTCACCACGACGATATTGTAGACCATGCGCGGTTGCAGGCGCAGATCCGCACCCCTATCTGCCTGGACGAAAGCATTCACTCGCCGGAGCACGCGCGTTGGGCGCTCGACATCGACGCCTGCCGGGTGATCAATATCAAAATCGGGCGGGTCGGCGGGCTGACCGCTGCGCGTCAGATTCACGACCTGTGCGCCGAACGGGGCGTACCGGTCTGGTGCGGCGGTATGCTGGAAACGAATGTTGGGCGCGCGGTGAACCTGGCGCTGGCGGCGCTCCCCAACTTCACCCTCCCTGGCGACATCTCAGCGTCGGCGCGCTACTACCGGCGCGACATCGCTGCGCCCGATTTCGTGCTGAACGATGACTCGACCATTACCGTGCCCGACGCGCCGGGCACAGGCGTGGCCGTGTTGCCGGAGCGCCTGCGTGAGGTACAGGTGCGTGAGGCGACCATCGGGGAAGGATGAGACCAATGCCATCGCCGTTTCCAGGAATGGACCCATATCTCGAAGGTTCGCTCTGGACCGCGTTCCATGCTACGTTCGCAATCGAAATTGTGCGTCAGATCGCCCCTCAACTGCGTCCGCGCTACCTGGCGTTGCCGGTCGAGCGGGTGGTTTTTGAAGAAGTGACCGACGTTGCAGTGACAACTGCGTCGCTCTACCCGGATGTCAGCGTCGTCTCATCGTCGCTGCCGCCAGAGTCGACAACGGGCGGAGCGTCACCTGTACTGGCGCCGCCGCTCCAGATGGCGACGGTTGTGCCGCAAGCCGTGCCGCATGTAAGCATCGAAATCCGTGATGTTGCGCAACGTCGTCTGGTCACGGCAATCGAAATAGTATCGTCAACAAATGAGCGCGGCGAAGGGCGCGCTGAATATCTGGCAAAACGACGACGATTATTGCTGAGTAGCGCGCATCTGATCGAAATCGACCTGTTGCGCGGCGGTGAGCGTGTGCCGATGCAGCAACCGCTGCCTCCAGCACACTACTTCGTGGTGCTCAGCCGGGCGGAAAAACGCCCGCTCGTCGATGTCTGGCCCCTGACGCTGCGCGATAGACTGCCGATCGTGCCCATCCCGCTGCTTGCAGGCGACGATGACCTGCCGCTGGCGCTACAGGCGGCATTCGACGCCACCTACGACCTGTTGGGTTGCGATCTGCTGATCGATTACCGCCAGCCGCCAGAACAACCGTTGAGCGACGAGGATGCAGCATGGGTTGAGACACTGCTGCGTTCGCACGGAGTCCGGGGCGCTTGACACCAACCTGCTCAATAGCGCCATCATTGAGGGTGGGTCTCAGACCCACCCGCAGGTGACGCTCAGCCCGCAGGGCGGGAAGGCGCTTAGGGGGGCGGTGGGGACGGGTCTGAGACCCGCCTTACGAGGCGGCATCAGCCCCCGTTGCCTTTGCCGCGCTTGCAAATCCGTCGCGGTGCAGCAGGTGCGCCAGACCACGCTTGATGTCACGGGCAATGGCGGGCCCGGCGTACACCATGCCGGTGTAGAGCTGGACAAGGCGCGCTCCTGCGCGAATGTGCAAATAGGCATCTTCGGCAGTCAGAATGCCGCCGACGCCGATCACCGGTGGCGCACCGCGGGTCAGGCGGTAGATGGCGCCGATGACCTGGCGCGCGCGCGGCGCCAGCGGACGGCCGCTCAGCCCGCCGGTTTCGCTCGCCAGCGGGCTGTGCAATCCTTCGCGCACGAGGGTGGTGTTGGTTGCGATGAAAGCCGCCACGCCCGCCTCGCACCCGGCGCGTACCACTGCTTCGATCTGCTCCTGGGTTTCGTCGGGCGAGACCTTCAGCGCAACTGGGCGCGGATGCGGCAGGTTACGGTTGAGGCGCATCAGTTCGCGCAGCAGATCCTCGAGCGCTGCGCGTTCGTGGAGGCGACGTAACCCCGGCGTATTCGGCGATGAAATATTGACTGCCACATAGTCGGCGAGCGGCGCCAGCGCCACGAAAGTCGCTGCGTAGTCTTCGACCGCGCGCTCCAGCGGCGTATCGCGGTTTTTGCCGATATTGACACCGACGATCACATTGCGCGACCGGCGTGCGCGCAGCGCCTGAGCCACAGCGACTATTCCAGGGCTGTTGAAGCCGAGGCGGTTGATCAGCGCCGTGTCTTCCGGCAGGCGGAAGAGGCGCGGACGCGGATTGCCCGGCTGCGGGCGCGGTGTGACGGTGCCGACTTCCACATGGCTGAAACCGAGCAGTGCCAGCGCATCGACCAGATCGGCGCGTTTGTCGAATCCTGCCGCGACGCCAAGCGGATGCGCGAAACGCAACCCCGCCCATTCAACCGCCAGTTTGGGATCGTCGTAAGCATAGAGCGCGCCGATCAGCCGGGGCAGCAGCGGCATCCGACTCGCAGCGCGGAACATCGCCGTCACCGCATCGTGCGCGCGTTCGGCATCGAGCCGGAAGAGCAGCGGGCGGAGGAGATGGTAGAGCAGAGTCATAGTCTCCGGCAAAGACGGGTTCCCGGGAGCGCCGCGTCATGGATGCTGACATTATACGGCACAACGAGCGTACTAGGGTGACCTGGCGCTCTGGTTCAGCGGCGGGCCGCGTGCAACCCGTCCGACGGAACCGGCTGTTCGATGTCCGATGCACGGGACACTCCATCAAACAACCCCCACTGGCGATACACTGCGCTTCTGATCTCGGGCCATTGTCAGTAAACGCCGACGCAGAAATCCGGGCAAGTTCGCTCGGTTCAATCTTATGAAGGCCACCTCCGTAGGTGCGCCCCTCGCCACGAAGTTCGTGGCCGGTCACCTGCTCAAGCAGCGCAAACACATCGGCGCAATACTCAGGATGTTCCCGCAAAAGCCACGCTAAACCGCCCTTTGGATAGAGCATGAGATAGAGATTCGTTGCGATAGCGCTCGACTGATTCCAGATGAACCGAAACGGTCGCTTCTCTTCTGTGCCGCGCCCCATATACGTACACAGGAACGGCGCCGGATCACGTTGCTCCTGTCGATACCACGGGTTGCGCTTGCCGATCAGGTAGCCATTCTTAATGCCCAGCGTCTCGGCGGTTTGCAGGTATTCCCAGAGGTCCGGGTGTTGGACTCGCAGGACCGCCTCGGGCAGGTCACAGTCGATGACGCACAGTTGAGGTTCGATGCATGGGTAGCCGTCCTGGTCTGCCGCAATAACAGTCGTTTTGAGAAAACGTGGAGCAGGTAGGATGGGGCGAAGGCAGTGCATTGGGAAACCGCGCCGCTCAGCGTCCCGGCGTTCGAGGATAAAAAACCTGTTGTTGCCTGTCGCAATACCACGTTGGATACGAAAGAGATCGCCGAGCGCCACATCGTTACCGGCGCTCGACGTTCGTCTATCGTTGCGCGTATGACGCGGGTATACCGTCCACTTGCGCAAGTCGTGCAACTGCTCCAGAGTGACCGAGTCGCTTGCAAGCGGATTCAACATGCCTCCTCCGAAGGTAAACTCAACACGATGCTCAGCGTGAGGCGGAGTTTTCTGGAACACGAGCACAACCGAAGAAACCAGTGCATCGTTGAATTGGAGATCGTGCGGATCAAAGCGGTGGACTCGGATAAGCGTGACGCGATCCGTAAGGTATCGCTTCAGGGCAACACCGTAGTTCACGTCCATAAACTCCGAGGGTACAAGCCACGCCGCATAGCCGCCATCCTCCATCCATGCCGTCGCGAGAAGCAAGAAGTAGACATACAGGCCCGCGAGGCCGTTGACGTTGACGCCAGCCATCTGGTACGCCAGCGATTGCAGGCGTTCCTTCTCCTTGCGATCGATGTGGTGATGTCGCACATACGGTGGATTTGTCAGGATGAGATTTGGCGCCGCCGACCAGCCCGAACTGGCGACGAGGCGTGTGAAATCGCCTTGCACCACCTCGAGACCGAACGATGCCCACAAATCACGAGCAGCATCGCAAAACGCAGTATCAATCTCCACACCAATAGCGCTTTCGATCCGCGCTAGGCCGAACACCTCAAGCGCAGCCGAGTAAAAGCTACCGGCGCCAATCGCAGGATCGGCAAACCGAATCGCTCGTAGTCGATTGCCGGCAATAGATTCGACATAGCGAGCAATCTCCACTGCAAGGGCATACGGAGTCGCAAATTGGCCCAGACGGTTCCTCTCAGCAGCGGACTTGCTTGAGTCGAGCGCCGCTTGGATGGCTTGTCGCCGCACTTCAACGGCATGCTCGTGTTTCGCCAGCATCGATCCGCAAAGGAATAGCACGAAAACCATGGTATCCCCGTAGGTTGCCTGTAGCTGATGAATCTTCGTGGCCTCTTCCTTGCGCCGCTTGTTTGTGTTTGTGAAATCGCCTGCTGACTTGGCCTCGATAAGGATTGGCAGTCGATCCGCGCGCAGTTTCTTTGGCTGGATAACAACGTCAACTGGAATATTTACCCTATGATTCCTTCCTACAGGCACATTCAAACGGAAGGTATACGTGCCTGGTTCCATATCCGTAAGAGGTTTGTCTGATGAATGATGTTGTTTTCGATAGCCAAGATGATCGAGATAGTCGCCGATTAGGGCAAGCTGCCGTTGCTCCTGAGCGTTACGGATAATGGGATTCGCTACCGCGCTGCAAAGCCGGTCGGCAACGATCGTTAAGGCCCGGTCGCGTTCATGATCAGTTGGACCCTCGCGATTGTCCAGCCATGGGAAAATGTCCCGGTCTAAGAGTCGTGAGAGAATGCTGCAGATCTTTGTCAGCTCCGTGTCGAGGACGGTAGCCGCCATCTTGGTTGGCAGCTTACCTTTCTCCATTCGTCCAACGAGATTCTTGCTCGAACCTGCCAAACCGACGAGTCGGTCGACGGCAAGCGGCGGTGCGGTGCACATGCGCAGGGTCGGGAGCACGCCGAGGTTTGCCTTCAGCGTGGCTGCATTCAGGGCTCGCAGGTCGCTGGTTGCGAGAAGCGCCTTCCTGACATGTTCGGTGGTTTCAACCCGTGCAGACCGAAATGTGTCGGGGGCAAAATCCATAAACCACTGATTGAAGCGATCAACAGAGGCAGCAATGTCTGCTTTCCAGCGATGAGGCTTATCGGCATTGATTCTTTGCATTTTCATGCCAGAGTCCACTGCAAAAAGGCTTAACCACAAAGGACACGAAGCGCACGAAGGTGAATAAAAATGAAGCGCATTTCCTTTGTGTCCCTTTGTGACCTTCGTGTTGCTTTTTGCAGTGAAGTCATGCCAGCCATTCTTAAGATTGCGATCAGTCAGACAAGATATTTGCGTGCCTGGTTCTCACGGCGCAACGATCCACAACGCGCACCAGCAGCCATAGACGCATTGACTGCGCAGTGGCATCAGCAGCCCCAGCGGGGCTTTCACTTGCCTCGGCGAGGGCTTTAGCCCGCAGCGCCCCGGCAGTAATGACCGCGCATATTAACTACCCCTCACCTCGCGCACATCGAACCACGGACCCTCGACACACGGCAGGCGCACTCCGCTGCTCAATTGAATGGCGCACACGCCACACGCGCCGAACCCGCATCCTGGCGGCGCGCCGATGAGCGCATGCGCAAACCCGGGAAGATGGCGCAGACGCACTGCCCGAATAACCTGTACAAGCGTTGCCAGCGCCGCGCGCGGCAATGCTGCGACCACCGCATCAGCCCACGCCAGCGGCGAAGGTCCGGTTGCCGGTTGCAACGCCCCGGCAACCGCCGTGGTCAGGTCTGCGCTCACAATCGTCTCGTACTCAACTGCGGAGGGCAGCAGGAACGGCGACGGCAGCCCGTCCTGATCGCCGGCGATGGCGATCAGGGCCACTGTGATATGGGGTGGAGCGGCGCGCGCAGCGAAGATCAACGCCGCAAGCCCGGCGCCTGCGCCGATCAGCAGCAGATTACGCTGGCGATCGGCGAACGGGAGAGCACGTCCGCACAGTCCGATCACATTGAGCGAGTCGCCGGGGATGCGCCGCGCCAGCCACGCCAGACCCGGCTCATCCGGCGCGTAGAGAAGCGCAATCTGCCCCAGTTCGTGGCGTGCCGCTGCCACGAAGAGCGGTCGGCGCAGCAACCGATAGGGGTCGCCAGGATCGTTGCACCACACCAGCAGCGAATGACCGGGACGCACATCCTGCGCGAGATCGGGGGCGTGCAATGCCAGCCAGCGGAGACGCGGCGTCACCTGGCGATGATCGGCGATTTCAACCGTGTGCTGACGCGCCATTATTCCTCGTTTTCGCTGCCGAGAATGCCTTCCAGCCGCGACGCCTGCTGCAATGCGCCTGTGCCGACGCCGAAGTTGCCGCGGCGGAAGACAATCTGCCCCCGGCACATCGTCAGCATCACCTGCCCCTTGAGCTGCTGTCCGGCAAGCGGCGTATTGCGTCCCTTCGAGAAGAACTTTGTCGGATCGACCGTCCACAGCGAGTCCGGGTTGAAAATGACAATATCGGCGGGTGAACCGGGGCGCAGGGTAGCCGGTGCACGACCCAGCACCGTTGCCGGGCCTTCGGTGAACTTGGCGACCAGATCGACCAGGTCGAGCTTGCCGCGATGGACAAGGGTGAGCGCCAGTCCCAGCGCCGTTTCGAGGCTGCTGATTCCCGGCGCTGCCAAGCGATACTCGCACTCTTTATCGATGGCGCTCTGCGGTTCGTGATCGGAAGCGATGGCATCGATCGTGCCGTCGCGCAATCCTTCGATCAGCGCCTCGACATCCTGCTCCGTGCGCAGCGGCGGACGAACGCGGGTTGATGGATGGTAGGGCGGCAGAAGGGTCGGCTTGAGGCGGGATGGGAGATCGAGTCCTTCATCATTGATTTCGGCGCGATCACGTCCGCTGCGGTGAAGTGATTTTTCTTCGACACGCACTGCTGCGAGATTGCCGAGCACCCACTGATCGGTGAGCGTCAGGTGATGCGGCGTCACTTCGGCGGTCACCCGCACGCCGCGCGCTTTGGCGGCGCGAATGAGCGCCACGCTCCCGGCAGTGCTGACATGGCAGATATGCAGATGCGCGCCGGTCATTTCAGCCAGTGCGATGTCGCGCGCAACAATGACTTCTTCTGCGGCAGCCGGGTACCCTGGCAACCCCAGGCGAATGCTGACCGCGCCATCGTGCATGCCCCAGCCGCGAGTCAGGCGTGTATCTTCGCAATGCGCCATGATCGGCACATCGAGCATCGCCGCATATGCCAGCGCATTGCGCATCACTGCCGCATCCGCCACGGTGTTGCCTTCGTCGGAGAAACCGACACATCCCGATTCGACCAGTTCAGCCATTTCGGTAAGCGTCTGACCAGCGAGTCCAAGTGTGATCGCGCCAATCGGCTCGATACGCACCAGTGCGCGGCGCCGGGCAATGTCGCGCACCTGGCGCGCAACGGCGGCGCAGTCGATTGCCGGATGCGTGTCCGGCATGACGCACAACGTTGTGAATCCGCCCGCCGCTGCCGCTTTGGCGGCGGTTTCGATCGTTTCCTTGTGTTCATCGCCCGGTTCACGCACGTGGGCGTGCAGGTCGAGGAATCCAGGAGCGATTACCGCGCCGCGTGCATTGATAACCTCGGTGTGTTCATTAAGCGGCTCTGGCGCCAGGGTGAGGTCGGCAAGGTCGATGACCTGAACGACTTTGCCATCCTCAACCAGCACATTGCCAATCGTGGCGACACGCCGCGCCGGGTCGATGATCGAACCATTTTTGATCAGATACCGCATACACATTCTCTCTACTCGCCGGACAGACGGTACAACAGCGCCATCCGCACCGCCACGCCATTGGCGACCTGTTCTTCGATGACCGATTGCGCTGATACCGCGACATCGGGCATGATCTCGACGCCTTCGTTCATGGGTCCGGGGTGCATCACCAGGCAATGCGGCGCAGCGCGCGCCACCCGCTCGGCGGTAAGGGCGAAGAAGCGGCTATACTCGCGCAGCGAAGGGATCAACCCGCCCTCCATCCGTTCCTTCTGCAACCGCAGTGTCATGACGACATCGGCGCCCATGATACACTCATCCAGGTTGCTGGTGATCGTCAGATCGGGCCAGGTCGCCTTCCAGAACGACTCGGGACCGATCAGCGTCTGTGGCGCACAGAGAGTGACCGATGCGCCCATCCGGGTGAACCCCCAGAGGTCAGAGCGGGCGACCCGACTATGCAGAATATCGCCGACGATCACAATCTTTAGCCCTTCGATCCGCCCCAGCCGCTGTCGCACGGTAAACAGGTCGAGCAGCGCCTGGGTCGGATGTGCGTGCCGTCCGTCTCCCGCGTTAATGACCGATCCGTGAAAGTGCTGCGCAACGAGATACGGTGCGCCCGACTCGCTATGGCGCATAACCAGCATATCGGCGCCGAGCGCCTGGAGCGTTCGCACCGTGTCGATCAGCGACTCGCCCTTCTCGACGCTGCTGCCGCGCGCCGTGAAGTTCACGACATTTGCGGAGAGCGCTTTCCCGGCAAGTTCGAACGAAATCCGGGTGCGGGTGCTATCCTCGAAGAACATATTGACGATCGTTTTGCCGCGCAGGGTCGGCACCTGCTTGATCGCTCGCCCGAGCACTTCTTTCATACTGACGGCGGTGTCGAGGATCTCATCGATCTCTTGTGTGGAAAAATCGTCGAGATCGAGCACGTGGTGCCGGCGTCCTCTGGCGGTTGCCGCACTTGCAGGCGCGCTCATAACAAGCTCCTTATTCAGTTGCGGTTTCCGCAGTGCGCACAATAAAGACGCCTTCAACGTCGCCATCGACTTCGTGCAGCCGTGTGGCAATCCGCTCGTCGCGCGATGTCGGGACGTTTTTACCCACAAAATCGGCGCGGATCGGCAGTTCCCGATGACCGCGATCAATCAGCACTGCCAGTTGAATGCGCGCCGGTCTGCCGAAATCGGTGAGCGCATCGAGCGCGGCGCGAACGGTTCGCCCCGTGTACAGCACGTCATCAACCAGAACAACCGTGCGTCCGTTGATGTCAAAGGGAATATCCGTCGCGCGCACAACGGGCGCCGGTCCACGGATGCCAAGATCGTCGCGGTAGAGGGTGATGTCGAGAATCCCGACCGGCACACGCAGCCGTTCAATCTCTTCCAGCACCGCTGCGATGCGCATCGCCAGCGGCACGCCGCGCTGCCGGATGCCGACGAGCGCCACATCGCGCACCCCGGCGTTGCGTTCGGTAATCTCATGCGCAATGCGCGTAATTGCGCGCCGAATATCGTCAGCATCGAGGATCTGCTTTTCGGCCATAGTCGCTACCCTTCGAGCATCTTTTTCAGATTGCTCAACGATTGTTCCAGGTCTTTTTGGTTCTGGCGTTCGACGAACAGTTTGTCGAGAATCCCGCCGATCAGGGCGCCGCCCGGAACCGTGTAATCGATGCGCACATGCACATGGGCGCCGCTCATTTCCGGCGTCAACCGCCATGACCAGACATTCGACAGATCGCCGCTGCCCTCTTCACGCAGGTACCGCCCTGGTTCGATGGCAGCAAATGTCGTTTTGCCGCGGAATGTCAACGCGCCTGCCATCTTAAAGGTCCATGCAAAGGTATCGCCGACGTTACGCCCGGTGACGTCATGCACTTCTTCCAGCCCGACCACCCAGCGAGGAGCCTCTTCGACACGCAGCAGCGTGTCGAACACCGTGTCAACCGGCGCATTGATGAAGATGCTGTGCTCGACTGATGACATCGTTCGCCTCCTTTTGACTGATAGCAGCGTGTGCTGCGTTTGGCGGCGTTGTAGCGCAGGCGCCCCATTGCCGCGACATCCCGGTTATAATGTATTGCTGGTCTAATCGGCAGTCGCCGACGTAACCGATTCGAAGGCATTCCAGGCGTCTAAGTTACGATGCGCAGTACAACTATCTATATCGGGCTTGGCAGCAACCTTGGCGATCGCGTGGCGCGGTTGCGAGAAGCCGTTGTGCGTTTGAGCCAGATCATCGCTGTGACTCGCGTTTCGCGTTTGTATGTTCACGCACCGCTCGGCTACGTCAGCGATGACGCATTTATCAACGCGGTCGTCGAAGGGCGCACTGCGATCAAACCCCTCGACCTCCTTGCCGAACTGCAGAAGATCGAGCGCGCGATGGGGCGGCGTCGAGGCATTCAGTACGGTCCGCGGCCTATCGATCTCGATATTCTCCTCTATGGCGCCGTGCAGATGGAGTCGCTCGAACTGACCATCCCGCATCCGCGTCTGGCTGAACGTGCATTTGTGCTGAAGCCGCTCGCCGAACTCGCGCCGAACCTGATGCATCCAGTTCTTTACTATACCGTCTCCCAATTACTTGCGAACGTTGATGACGCTGCTCAGGTGAAGTTGTACGAGCCAGGCAATCCCTGAGCAACGCCTGTCGAGGCGAACATTATACGCCCAACGCTGCACGCAGACCTGCGCTCTCCTCTTCGAGTTCCCGCGCCAGCGCCAGGCGATCCGCTTCGGGCAGGAACGCCGCGCGTGCGCCAGTCAGTGTGAGTTGCACCAGATCATCGGCAGTGAAACCGAATTGCCGGACTGCCAGGCGATACTCGTCGCACAGGGTCGTTCCGAAAAACACCGGATCATCGGTGTTAATCGTTAGCGGTATGCCGGCATCGAAGAGGCGACGCAGCGGATGTGCATCAAGCGCAGGAACGGCGCCCGTCCGTACATTGCTGGTCGGGCACACATCGAGCACGATGGCGTGGGTTCGCAGGTAGGCAAGCAACGCCGGATCATCGATGCTGCGAATGCCATGCCCCAGGCGGCGAACGCCGAGCGCCTCGATAGCGCCCCAGATGCTGGCAGGACCAACGACTTCGCCAGCATGCGCCATCACCTGCAATCCTGCGCGACGGGCAGCGGCGAAGACGCCGGCGAACGGCTCCGGCGGGTGGTTGATCTCATCGCCGCCAATCGACCAGCCAACCACGCCGTGCTTCATGTTGCGAACGGCGCTCTCCAGCAGGCGCCACGCCAGATCGACGCCAAACTGCCTGCCATAGTCGAACACCAGTCCAACGCGCACATTGTACTCGCGCGCAGCACGGGCAAAGCCGGCAGCCGTTCCCTGCACCACCTCATCGAGATCGAGCGCTCGTCGGTGATACTGCACCGGCGAAATCATAACCTCAGCGTAGCGCACATGCTGTTCCGCCAGATGCACGCCCAGTTCATATGCGACCTGCTCGAAATCGCGACCGGTCGCCAGGGATCGCGTCAGGACCATGAAGACGGTGAGGAATTCGTGGAAATTGTGGTAGCGGAAGAGTTGCGCCACCCCCGCCTCGTCGCGCGCCGGCAGATCAACGCCGTTGCGCTCCGCGAGCGCCAGCAACGTGGCAGGTTGAATGGCGCCTTCCAGGTGCAGGTGCAGTTCGACTTTCGGCATGCGAACAATGAACTCGTCGAGCGCAGAGATGAGTTGCTGTTGGGTGCTCACAGTCACCTCATCTTCTATCGAGCGGCGACGGCCTCGAGGCGCTCGGCATTGTCGGCAATGATCAGCGCGTCGATCAAGCGATCAAGGTCGCCATCGAGAATACCCGGAAGATTGGAAAAATTCTGTCCAATGCGATGGTCGGTCACCCGATCTTGGGGAAAGTTGTAGGTGCGAATCTTCTCGGCGCGTTCACCGGCGCCGACCTGCGCCAGACGCGACTCGCCCAATTCCTTACGGCGCTTCTCTTCTTCACGAGCAAAGAGACGCGCGCGCAGCACTGCCAGCGCCGACGCCTTGTTCTTCAACTGCGAACGGCTATCCTGGCAGGTGACGACGATCTCTTCCGGCGTGCCGGGCTTGTAGACAATCCGTACCGCCGAGTCGGTCGTATTGACGCCCTGTCCGCCATGCCCGCCCGAACGGAACACATCGACCCGGTAATCGGACGGGTTCAACTCGATGTCGGTCTCTTCGACCTCGGGCAGCACAGCAACCGTCGCCGTCGAGGTATGGATGCGCCCGCGCGCTTCGGTGGCTGGTACGCGCTGCACGCGATGGACGCCGCCTTCATACTTGAGGCGACTGTAGGCGCCTTCGCCCCTGACCTCGAAAATGATCTCCTTATAGCCGCCGGGTCCGTTTTCGGTGGCATTGATGACCTCGATGTCCCACCCGCGTTGCTCGGCGTAGCGCGTATACATACGGAACAGGTCGGCGGCGAACAGCGCGGCTTCATCGCCGCCTTCGCCCTGCCGCAGTTCCATAATGGCATTCTTCGAGTCGTTCGGGTCGCGTGGGAGCAATAAGACTTTGATCTCCTGCTCGAGTTGTGCGCGCCGTTCCAGTAGATGATCGAGTTCTTCCTGCGCCAGCTGACGCACGTCCTGGTCAGTCTCGTGTTCGAGCAGGAAATGCGTATCTTCGATGTGACGCTCCACGTCGCGGTATGCGCGATATGCTTCGACAAGCGGCTCGAGTTCGCGCTGCTCGCGCACGTACCGCTGTAATCGCACCGGGTCGGTGGCGACGTCGGGTTGCGCCATCAGATCGAACAGTTCATCGTAGCGTGCCGCAACACTGGCAAGTTTGTCGATCAGAGCATTAGCCATAGTTTCTTACCATTCGTAGCATTATAGCATATCCATCAGGCAGCACAGAGCGCCGGGCACACAACCCGGCGCTCTGCGTCGTGTCGCACGCCGCTCCTACTGGCCCTGCTGCAATGCCTTCTTGCGGCGATTGCGCTCGGCGCGGCGACGTTTTTCTTTGCGCTTTTCGCTTTCGGAAACAAAGTGCATCTTTTCACGGAACGTTTTGGTGATACGCTCAGCAACAACAACTTTGTTGAAGCGACGAAGCAATTGATCTACAGTTTCACCGTCACGTCGTTCTACTCGCATAGATCTGGCATATCTACGCGCACCGGCTTTTTCTTTCGGCGCGGAAGAATGACCCGTTCACCCCCCTCCCGGCGCAACATTACGGCGATTATCGGCATTGGCGCCGCTTGCACACTGTTAGTATACTCATTGGATTGGGTTTGTGCAATTCGGGGTGTGGGATGTGGGTTGTGGGGTGTGGGGTGAGGGATGAGGGGTGTGGGGTGAGGGATGAGGGGTGAGGGATGAGGGATGAGGGGTGAGGGATGAGGGGTGAGGAGCGTTTCGCGACGCCGTGTGCCTCTTTCTTATTCCCTTGCCTCTCAAGTGTGGGAGATCGACGTGCGTTGTCGGCGTCCCGCTCCCCGTGCGCCCCGCATTCTCCCAC
>NZ_JBYNRX010000052.1:0-66421 GCF_057785375.1 Roseiflexus sp. | reverse complement strand
ACCGCGGCAAGCGTTGCGATCTGAGCCTCTTTCAGTTGGGGTTGCGCTTGCTGGAGCACCTTTTGAACGAAGGCAAAGAGATTCCCGTTGCCTTCCAGATGGTAGAGTAGCTTTGCGTAAAAAAGTGTACGGTAGTGAATTATCGGATAGCCCGTTCCAGGAGCAAACGCCATGCGCCACTTTCTCGCATCTCTGATTGCTGTCAGACACCCTGATGAGGACGCTCAACGACGCGGGCAGAACGTCATCTTGCTGGCATATGGGTTGATCCTTACGAGCATCTTACTGGCAGCCTATGTTACAGTTGCAGGCGCGCCTGTATCGCGCGTCGCTATTCCCATCATTGCCAGCTTCGTCGTGCAGACGACCGTGATCATCCTGGCGCGCAACGGACGGGTCAATCTTGCAGGCGGCATTATAGTTGGCATGGCAATTGTGGGCATCGTTGGCTCCGCAATACTGAATGCCGATCAGCTCGTTACACTGCTGTTCTTGCCGGCGCCTTTGCTCATCGCTACCGCAGTGCTGCCGCCGATTGGCGTCATCGCCACGCTGCTCGGCGCTCTGACAGGCATCGGAGCCTTGATCGTCGCATTGCCGCCGCCAGAAAATACAATACTGCGCAATACACTGTTTGTTGGCATCGGGCTGCTCTCCTTCTTTACGGCTCTGACCGGCATCCTGATTAGCACCGGGCACGAACGCCTTCAGCGCCGGCTCTGTCAGGCGCAGCGCCACGCCGATCAGACGACGCAGGCGTTGCAAACATTGAATGAAGAACTCGATCGGCGCGTTCAGATGCAAACCGAAACCCTCCAGCAAATCGTGCAGGAACTGGAGGAACGTTCAACCGAACAGGAGCGCCTGCTGCAAGAAATTGCCGTCCAGCGCGACATCATCCGGGAACTCAGCCTGCCAATCCTGCCGGTCGGGCGCGATGTGCTGGTCGCGCCGCTCATTGGCGCACTCGACGGGGATCGGTTGCATCAGTTGCAGCACCAGACATTCCGGCGGGTTGAACGCACCCATGCCCGAATGCTCATTCTGGACGTCACCGGTGTGCCGCTGATCGATACGCACGTCGCTCAGGGTCTGACAGGGTTGATCCATGGATTGCGTCTGCTGGGCGCGGAAGTGGCGATAGTGGGGGTACGCCCCGAAGTGGCGCAGACTATTATTGGACTTGGCATTCGACTGCGGGATGTCAGCGTCTTCAGCGACCTGGGTTCTGCGCTTCAGTATGCGACATTTCGCTTTGCTGAACGCAAGACGATCGTCTGAACAGGCGGTCTGGCGCCACGCGCTGGCTTCGACAGGCCCAGCCGACGCCGACCGCTGGATCACACAGAGACTTGCCGGAAAAACGCGCGACAATACCGTTCCCCGCACGAAAACTGTCATCATATTGTTACAGTTATTCACAATTTGTGGATAACTGTGGATAAATCCTAAATGTAGGGTTCTATCTTTCGAGCAGGTACAATAATCAGATAAGCCTGAAGCCCTGCTGATGACGACGGTCTTCCTCAACATCTCACGGATTGTGCCGCCTCGCTTGACTTCGGCTCGCGCCAGAAGCGTGATCGGCGGCGCGGCAGCGGCAGCGGTGGCTGAGCCTGTCGAAGCCACCGCCACTGCCCAAAAGCCATACTAACTTGCGGCCAGTCAGACAAGATATTCGAGCGCCCGGTTCGCAAGGCGTAACGATCCACAACGCGCGTTGGCAGTCGTGGACGCACTGCGCATCGACATCAGCAGCCCCGCAGGGCTTTCAGTCCTCAGCGAGGGCTTTCGCCCGCAGCGTCCCGGCAGTATGGTACGAATGACCGCGCATGAGCGCCAGAAGTATCCTTCACGCATCGGGATCGATCAGTCCAAACCATCCTTTGCGAATCACCCACTTGGCCAGTTCCAGCACCGGCGCCACGGTCGCTGCCAGCCCTGCAATGATCAGCCAGTCGGTCAGCGGCAGGGCGTAGGTCCCAAAGGCATTGTGCAGGAACGGCAGATACACGATCAGCGAGAGCAATACCAGTTCCCAGATGATTGCCAGGTTGAGCCATTTATTGGCAAATGGCTTATTCCACACCGAATTCCGGTCCGAACGGAAGTTATAGGCTTTGAAGAACTGGATCAACACCAGCGAAACGAACGTCATCGTCATTGCCTCTTCCAGACTACGCCCCGAATTCAGCGCCCATATAAAGAGCGCCAGGTTGACAATCGTCGACCAGACGCCGCCAAGCACCATGAGCGCGACCACCGGGCGCGTGAAAATGCCGATCTGGGGATTGCGCGGCTTGCGCTTCATCAGGTCGGCTTCCGGCGGGTCGACGGCCGGCGCCAGCGCGGGTAATCCGTCAGTCGCCAGGTTGACATACAGGATCTGCACTGCCGAGAGCGGCAGCGGCAGCCCCAGGAACGACGCGCCTGCCATCAGCCCGATCTCGCCGATGTTGGACGAGAGCAGATACATCAGGTATTTCTTGATGTTGCTGAAGACGCCGCGCCCCTCTTCCACCGCCGCCACAATCGAGGCAAAGTTGTCGTCGGTCAGGGTCATTGCTGCGGCTTCTTTGGTCACATCGGCGCCGGTGATGCCCATTGCCACGCCAATATCGGCCCGTTTGAGCGCCGGCGCATCGTTGACGCCATCACCGGTCATGGCAACCACATGGCCGTTCGACTGCCAGGCAGTTACTACCCGCAGTTTGTGGGACGGCGAAACACGCGCATAAACGCGAATGTCCTCAACTGCGCGCTTCAACTGCTCATCCGACATGGACTCCAGTTCCGCGCCGGTCACCACTCGACCGCCGTTGAGCAGGTGCAACTCCCCTGCAATCGCCTGCGCCGTCAAGGGATGGTCGCCGGTAATCATGACCGGGCGAATACCGGCTTCGATACATGTGGCGATTGCATCTCTGGCTTCGGGGCGAGGCGGATCGATCATTCCAACCAGACCCAGGAAGGTCATACCGATCTCTGCATCTTCGGGCGTTGCGCCTGGTTTGAACGCAATGCCCAGCACCCGCATCGCCTGGCTCGCCATCTCCTGCGCCTGCTGCAGAATCTGCTCGCGCCCGGCATCGTCCAGCAGGCGAATGCCGTCGGCAGTGATGACCGTGTCGCATCCCTCCAGAATGACTTCCGGCGCACCTTTCGCATACGCGGTTACGCCATCCGCTCCCCGATGGAGCGTGGTCATGCGCTTGGTTTCGGACGAAAATGGGATGTCGTGAATGCGCGGACTCGCAGCATCGAGGGTCTCTTTCCACAATCCGGCTTTGGCAGCCACGACCACGAGCGCGCCTTTGGTTGGATCGCCCTTGATGTCCCAACTGCCATCATTTTTCCGAATCAGGCGCGCATCCGACGCGAGAACCGCCGCTTTCAGGGTGAGCACGAGCGGCTCAGGCGGTGAAACCGGATGATCATCGAGAAGGAACTCGCCTGCGGGCGCGTACCCGGCGCCAGAGACGGCAAAGCATTTCCCGGCAGTGAAGACCTGGCGAACCGTCATTTCATCCTTTGTCAACGTGCCGGTTTTGTCGGTACAGATCATCGAGGTGCTGCCCAGTGTTTCAACCGCTGGCAGGCGACGGATGAGCGCGTGACGTTTTGCCATCTTCTGCACGCCTATCGCCAGCGAAATCGTGACGACGGCGGGCAAAGCCTCCGGTACAACCGCCACTGCCAGCGCAATGCCGAAGATCAGCATGTCGATGATCGGTTGCCCGCGCAAGCAGCCCAAGCGCCACGATCAGCGCCACGACAACGAACGCTGCACGCGCCAGCACGCCGCCAACCCGGTCCAGGTTCTGCTGCAGCGGCGTGCGCACCGTCTCGACCGTCTGGAGCATTTGGGCGATTTTGCCGAACTCAGTGCGCATACCGGTGGCAACGATCAGCGCCTTTCCGCGCCCGTACGTCGCCGACGTACCGGCATACACCATATTCTTGCGGTCTCCCAGCGGCAAATTGTCGCGCCCCAGCGGATGCGCGTGTTTCTCGACCGGAACCGACTCGCCGGTCAGTGCAGCCTCTTCGATTTGCAGGTTGATCGCTTCGATCAGCCGCGCATCCGCTGGAATACGGTCGCCGGTGTGGAGCAGAATGACATCGCCTGGAACCAGATCGCCCGCTGGAATGCGGATCTCCTGCCCATCACGCAGCACGGCTGCGGTTGGCGCCGCCATCTGCTGCAAGGCTTCGATAGCGCGCTCGGCGCGGTATTCCTGGATAAACCCAAGCAGCACCGCAAACAGCACAATAATGGCAATGACGATCGACTCAACGCCATGACCCAAAAAGAACGAAATCGCCGTTGCAATCAGCAGGATGATAATCAGAACATTCTTGAACTGTTCGAGCAGAATCTCCCACGGTGAAATGCGCCGCGCCGCCTGAAGTTCGTTGGGACCATACTGCTCCAGACGTTTGCGGGCTTCATTGCTGCTCAATCCGTCGGGTGCGCTGCCGAGCAAGGCGAAAACCTCTTCAACAGCGTATGCATGCCAGCAGTGCTCCGGCGCTGTATCGCCATGTGCCGGAGAAGACCCTGTCCGCTCGATATCCGGTTGTACAGTTGAAGGTTTCATGCGCCGTTCTCCCTTCTCCGCACACAAACCGCAAGACCACCGCTCTTCAAGCGATGGTCTTGCGGTTTCGTTCAGGCAGCCGGGAAATCTCTTTCCGTGATGACGGCCGCCCGACCCGGAAAATCCGGGTGCTACTCCCCATCTGTTACTAGGGTATAGCGGGGAAGGCGCATCCCGTCAAGGGGCGCTGTCGCGTTTTTCGTTGCTATACCAAATGGTGTTCAGTCAGACAAAATGTTCGCGCGTTCGCTGGGCAAGGCGTAACAATCCGCAACGCGCGCTGGCAGTCGTGGACGCATGACCGCGTCCTGGCGTCAGCAGCCCCAACGGGGCTTGCACGTGCGGTGAGCACGGTCGAACCGCCTGCGGTGAGCACGGTCGAACCGCAGCGAGGGCGTTCGCCCGCAGCGCTCCGGCATCCTGCCGCGCGCCCCGGCAGTATGGTCCAAATGACCGCGCATCGGTATCAGATTTTACGATCCAACCTTGTAGCGCAAACAACCGGATGTTGCGCAATCATTGCCCGTGTTGACCGTCTTGCGGCGGACTTGGCTTCGACAGGCTCAGCCAGCGTCCGCCGCGCCACTTCCTTGATTGCTTTCGGTGACCGGCCTGCGCAATCCATCGCCACAGGCTCAGCCAGCGTCCGCCGCGCCTCATCTCTGGATCGTCCAGGTTTTGGGTGATCCTCTATCAGAAACCGGTCGAGGTCTGCACACGACCGGATGAAGCGGTTGCGACCGTCGCCGGGATCTCGCTGTCGCGCTCGCCCTTCGTCCGGTTGAGATCGAAAATGTCCAGGCGGAAGCGATCGCGGCAGCAACCGCACTGCCGGCGCCCAATACGCGCATTGACGAAGAACCCGAACGCCGCAGCTGTGCCGAACATCACCAGGCTGTAGATCGCCGGCGGGATCGCCATCGCGGGATTGTTGAGAAACGTTGCGCCCGACGCCAGCGCAATCGCCAGCGTTCCGTTCTGGATGCCGACTTCGATGCCGCTCGTGATGCGCTGTGACCAGTTGAGACGCATGATCACGGCAATCGCAAAACCGATCAGCATGCTCATGGCGCTCAACATCAGCGTCGCCGGACCGACATCGATGAATGCCTGGACGATGATAGCCCGTTCGCGGATGATCGCCGCCAGGATCACCAGAACCAGCAGCGTCACGGATGCGACCTTCACCGGGAAGTCGGCTTCGGCGGCAAACTCAGGGCGCTTCGCCCGCATCCACATGCCGAGCGCAACCGGAACAATCGTCAGTAGCGAAATCTGCACGACGGTCTGCAAAAACGGCAATTGAAGCGTTGTTCCCTGACCCAGGAAGTGGATCAGCATCCAGTTGACCAGCGGCGGAATGGTGATGACCGTCACCGTATTCGATACGGCTGTCAATGTCACCGACAGGGCGACATCGCCGCGCGAGAGGAACGAAATCAGGTTCGACGTCGGACCGCCGGGGCACAGAGCGATGATCATCAACCCGACGGCATATTCAGGCGGAAGGTTGAATGTCGAGGCGATAAAGAAGCCAACCAGCGGCAAGACGACCAACTGCCCGAACAGACCAATGGCGACCGCTTTCGGGTAGAACAGCACCCGCCGGAAATCATCCACGACCAGCGATAGACCCATGCCCCACATGATGATAGCGATTGCGATCGGCAGAAACACGCCCGTGATGATGTTCTGTTCCATGCGCTCCTCTCAGGTTTTGTGTCGATCTCCCAATTCCGACGTCCGCTATCTTCCCCAATCCTGGCGCCACATGCACTCCCAATAACGACTGCATCCCGGCATTGCTCGACCACGAACTCAGACCTGCGCCAGAACCAGCGCTTCGATCAGGGTTCGCCTTCGACCATGCTTGCAGATACGCATCGTCGAGAGACGATCAAAGAGAAGAGGCGAGAAATGATCGTTACCCGGAGCCACCCCAGGGGTGAGGAAGATGCCCATATCTTAAGATGAAGCGCAAGGAAGGAAAAGCGTAGGAGTTCCCTTATGCGGTAGGGAAGAATCCCCGCTGCCGAAGGGTAGTTATCAGGAAGTCGAGCGCTTCGACACGCAATGCCAGGCAGACGCCAGCATATGCCAGCGCTCCAAGCCCGCCCGCCCCGAGCAACGCCACAAGCGGACCGGCAAACGCCAGGGCGTCGCCCAGCAACCATGCCAGGAAAAACAGCGCTGTGCAGGCGACCAGGCACTTCCACAAGGTTTCGCCGATACGCAGACCGCCGAGATCCACCAGGCGCCGCGAGAGAAGGTACAGGATCAGCGCGTGCCCGATCCACTGCGCCGAATTCGCCAGAATGAGCGCCGCCACCCCCAATGGCGTCAGAAACAGCAGCGGAAGCGCCGTGGCTGCATAGATCAGTATCGCCGCTCCCTGCACCAGATTCGGCGTCAGAGTGCGCTGGCGCGCATAGAATGCAAACAGGATCATCTGGTCGAGCGCCGCCGCAGGCAATCCCGGCAGGTAGAACAGCAACGCGCGCGCCGTTGCCTGTGTATCTTCGCCGCCAAAGGCGCCGCGTTGATAGAGCAGCGCGACGACCGGCGCCGCCAGTGTTGCGAGGCCGGCGGTCGCCGGGAGGATGAGCAACAACACAACCTTGATCCCCATCGCCAGGGTCACACGAAACGCCTCTTCATCACCGACGCTCGCCTGGCGCGAGAGGGTCGGGAGCACGGCGAACGACACCGCCGCCGCCACCAGACCGAGGGGGAACTGGATGAGCGCCGTGGCATAGCGCATGGTCGGAATAGCGTCCGGCGTTAGGCGCGACGCCAGATTGCGATCGATCACGATTCCGGCGACCGAGAAACCGATCCCCAACGCAACCGGCGCGTAGAGCGCGAGAATCCGGCGCACACCGGGATGCGCCAGGTCGAGCGTCAGGAACGGAACATGCGTCGCATCACGCAGACCGGGGAGTTGCAACACGACCTGCAAGACTGAACCAAGCAATACACCGGCGACCAGGCTGAGCGAACCGAACCACGATTGCAGCAACACAGCGCCGAGAATAATCCCCAGATTGAAGATACTGGTTGTAAACGCGGGCAGGAGAAACCGCTGCCGTGCATAGAGCAGCGCCGTAATCAGACCCGAAAGCCCCATAAAGAAAACCGACGGCAGGAGCAGACGGGTCATCACGATGGTCTGTTCGCGGAGTTCAGGCGCAAACCCGCCTGCCAGCAGCGTCACAACGGCCGGCGCCTGCCAGACGAGGAAGCCGACGGTCAACGCAATCGCACCAAGCGCCAGATTGACGACGGTGGCGGCAACGCGCCAGAAGGCGGCGTCGTCTTCTTCCGCATACGCGCTGAATACCGGCACGAGCGCAGCGCTGATCGCGCCATTGACCAGCAGATCGTAGACTATCGTGGGAACGGCGGAAGCGGCGGTAAAGGCGGCGACATCCGCGCCGCGCCCGAAGAGACCGGCGATAACCGCCTCGCGCACCACGCCGATCAGGCGACTGGCGATATTGCCAGCCGCGATCAGGAGCGCAGCGGTTGCGACACGGCGGACAACCGCACCCGAAGCGCCGGACATGCTCTTCTTCCTATGGCGTGGGGACGCCGCCGGCGATCATACGGTCAACGATCTCGCGCACGGCTTCAGGATCGGCGGCGAAGGTATCGGGGTCGCCCAGGGTAATGATCATCTTCGAGTCAATCGCATACCGCTGAATATTATCGAGGTCCAGCCGGGTCGCAGCGCGCGCCAGGCGGATCATCTCGCTGCGCGGCACGTCGGTGCGCACATAGTCGCGCAGGGCGCTGGTGTAGTCGTCGATCTTGTTGATCTGCGAAATCAGTCCTCGTTCACGCACACGCTCGACCAGCGCCAGCAACACCTGCTGCTGACGCTGATTCCGTCCGAAGTCGCTATCGGCGTGGCGTGTGCGCGCATAGATCAAGGCGCGTTCACTATCCATCCACTGCCGCCCCGGCTCGAAGCGCACCCGCATCGTGCGCACATCGCCGGGGAACGCATCCACCGGATAGCGCGGATCATCGATCTCTTTGGGCACATCGATAGAAATGCCGCCGACCAGGTCGATGACCCTGCGAAACCCCTCGAAGTTGATCAGAGCGAAGTGATGCACCGGAACGCCGACCAGATCGGAGACGGTTTGTTTCAACAGAGCGGCGCCGTATCCTTTGCCGAGACGGGTTTCACCGAGCAGATAGACCGAATTGATTTTTCGGCGTCCAAACCCTGGCGTATCGACCATCAGGTCGCGCGGGAACGACAGCATACTGACACGACCGGTGCGCGGGTTGATGTGGAGCAGGATGATCGCATCGGTGCGACTGATCTCCTCATCAGCGCGCGCATCGGCGCCGAGGAGCAGAATATTGACCGGATCATCATTCTCTGGCGCAACCGTTGGCGCGACGGTAGGAAGAGGAACAGGGAGGACAGGACCCACCGATGTGTCGGCAGGCGCCGGAGCGCTGATCACCGGTTCAGGGGTCGGCGCCAGGACGACAGGCGTCACGATCATCGCGTCCACATCGTCGAGCGCCTGTTTCCATTCGAAGCCGAGACGGGCAATGGCGATGATGCCGGTCAGCGCCATAACGCCCAAAAGGACAAGAACGAAGCGACGACGCATACCGGGGTGACGTATCAAGCGCACAACTCCGTGGTTTTTCAGACGTTCACCCTGCTACTATACCACATATTTGCAGCGGCGATTCAGAAAAGGATCTTTGCCAGGCGCAGCACGCCTTGTTTCCACGGGACGCGATGCGAGACGCCCGAAGCGCCTTCGAACTCCTGCAGATGTTCAATATACCAGCGATAGTTACGAACGAGCGCCTCTTTGTTCGAGTACTTCGGCGTGAACCCGAGCAACCGTTCAGCTTTTTCGATCGACACGAACGAGTCGGTGGCGGCGGTTTCGTACACCCACTTGTAGAGCGGCGAGAGGCGGAGCGCCTCCAGAGCGCGCAACGTCCAGATCGCCGGCGCTGCGGGGAAGGGAATGATCTTCTTGCCGAAACCGGCAGCGTCCAGCACAGCCTGATAATCTTCGCGCATTGTCGTGAACTCTTTCGCGCCAATGTTGAAGGTGTCATTCACACGATCCCGATCAAGCGTCGCACACAGGTAGATCGCTTCGCACAGGTCTTCGACATCGAGCAACTGATAGCGGTTATTACCGCTGCCGATCATGGGGAAGTTCTTCCCGTCCTTTGCCCAATCATAGAGCAGCGCAAATACGCCAAGACGCTCTGGTCCGACGAATGATTTCGGGCGAATAATCGGCACACACATCCCTTTGGCGCGATACTCCAGGCAGATCTGCTCAGCCTTCACCTTCGCCTCACCGTAGGGACCGACGCCGTGGAGCGGGTCGTCCTCGGAGAGCGGGTGATGATCAGGAATCCCGTAGACCGCCGTCGAAGAGATATGGATCACCCGATCGACGCCGTGCTCGAAGGCTGATTGCAGCACATTGCGCGTGCCGTCGAGGTCAGTGGAGAAGATGTCTTCTTTTTTATACAGTGGCAGCGCCGCCGCCGCATGCACAACGATCTGCACGCCCTCCATGGCGCGATCAACGCTCGAACGATCGCGGATATCGCCTTTGATTGCTTTGACCTGGTTCCGTTCCGGGTAGTTGAAGTCGGCAATATCAAGCGAGACGACGGGATGCCCACGCTCCAGCAGGTAGCGGATCAGATTAATGCCAAGAAAACCGGCGCCGCCGGTAATCAGAAAGGTAGATGCTGTCATGGGTGTAATCCTTGCTGCGCCAGGCGATCCTGCAAGCGAGCGATGGTTTCGCGAACGGCCGCCAGGCCGTCGCGTTCGCGTTGCACCACAGCCGCAGGCGCCTTGTCAACGAAACCAGGGGTGGACAGTCGCGCTTCGCGCCGCGCCGCTTCCGCCTGCGCCGCTTCCAGTTCTCTGAGCAGACGCGCGCGCTCGGCTTCCAGGTCAATCATACCGGCAAGCGGCAGATAGGTCTCGACCGCTCCGATCACGAGGGTTGCGGCGTTCGATGGCGTCTGATCGAGCGCTTCGATGATCGTCAATTGATTGGCATCGACACGCGCCAGACGCGCAATGATCGAACGTTGTGATTCGATCAGCGTCATCTGTGCGCCTGCCACGATCGTCGCCGCAATCAGGCGCGCCGGTTCGACTTTGTATTCGGTGCGGATGTTGCGGATGCCGGTGATCAGCGCCTGGACGAGCGCCCAATCTCGCTCAACGCGCTCATCGATCTGCGTCGGGTCTGGTTGTGGATACGACGCGATCATAATCGACACCGGAGCAGTGTCGGATCGGCGGTCGTCCACCAGATACTGCCAGGTTTCCTCGGTCACGAACGGCATAAACGGGTGCAACAGACGCAATGCGCCTTCCAGCACCGTATAAAGCACGGCGCGCGTCGATGGCCTGAGCGATCCCTGCTCGAACTGCACTTTTGCGACTTCGACGTACCAGTCGGCGAATTCGCTCCAGAGGAAATCCTGGATGCCGCGCCCCGCCTCGCCGAAATTGTATGCCTGCATCAACCGATCCACATCTGCTGCCAGACGATGGTAGCGCGACAGGATCCAGCGATCGGCGAGCGTCGCCGGTTGAGGATCGCCGATGGCTTGTGACCCGTTCGCGTCGTCCAGTTTCGAGAGCACGAAGCGGGCGATGTTCCACAATTTGTTGGCGAAGTTGCGCGCCGACTCAATGCGCTCCGGATTGAGGTTCAGGTCCTGACCGGGCGAACTGCTGGTCGCCAGCGTGAAGCGCAGCGCATCGGCGCCATACTGGTCGATCACATCCAGCGGATTGACCACATTGCCATAGGTTTTCGACATCTTGCGTCCATCTTTGTCGCGCACCAGCCCGTGGAGGTAGACCGTATGGAAGGGCGTTTCGCCTGTCAGGTAGCACCCCATCATCATCATGCGCGCGACCCAGAAGAACAGGATGTCGTACCCTGTTTCCATAACGCTGGTAGGATAGAAGCGCCGCATATCCGGCGTATCGTCGGGCCAGCCAAGCGTCGAGAAGGGCCAGAGCGCACTGGAGAACCACGTATCGAGCACATCCGGGTCCTGAACCAGCCCTTCACCCTGTGGATCGGGATCGTCGGGACCGGGCACGATCATCTGGCCGTCGGGCGTGTACCACACGGGAATGCGATGACCCCACCAGAGCTGACGGCTGATGCACCAGTCCTGAATGTTTTCGAGCCAGTGGAAGAACACTTTCTCGAAGCGTTCCGGCACAATGCGGGTGCGTCCTTCGCGCACTGCTGCGAGCGCCAGATCAGCCAGCGGTTTGGCGCGCACGAACCACTGCTCGCTGAGAAGCGGCTCAACGACTTCGCCGCCGCGCTGACTGATCCCCACTGACATACGATGGGGACGCACCTCGACCAGCAACTCCTCGCGTTCCAGGTCATCGATCAGGCGCCGCCGCGCCTCGAAGCGATCCAGCCCGGCATACGGACCGGCTTCGGCGTTGAGGGTCGCATCGGCATTCATGATGTTGATCATCGGCAAATGGTGGCGCTGACCCACCAGATAGTCGTTCGGGTCATGCGCCGGCGTGATTTTCACCGCGCCGGTGCCGAACTCCGGGTCGGCGTAGTCGTCGGCAATAATCGGTATCAGGCGGCCAATGGCCGGCAGCGCGACCATCCGCCCGATCAGATGTCGGTAGCGCGGATCGTCGGGGTTCACCGCCACTGCGGTATCACCCATGATCGTTTCCGGGCGCGTGGTGGCGACGGTGATAAACTCTGGGGCGCCGGCAGCCCACCGACCGCTGCCCCAGACGCCAGGACGCCAGTCATCGCTGGCGAGCGGATAGCGCACGTGATACATCGCCATGTCGCGCTCTTCATATTCCACCTCCAGATCGCTCACCGCAGTTTGCAGGTTGGGCGACCAGTTGACCAGGCGATAGCCGCGATAGATCAGGCCGTCGTCGTACAGCCGCTTGAAGGCGGCGCGCACCGCACGCGAGAGCATCGGGTCGAGCGTAAACCGCTCGCGCGTCCAGTCGCACGAGGCGCCGAGGCGACGCAACTGACGGGTGATTTCGCCGCCGTACTTTTCTTTCCACTCCCAGGTGCGGCGCAGAAACTCCTCACGACCGATCTGCTGACGACTCGTCCCCTCGCTCTGGAGCAACCGTTCGACCTGCAATTGCGTGGCGATGCCGGCGTGATCGGTTCCGGGCAACCAGAGCGTCGGCTCGCCGAGCATCCGATGCCAGCGCACCATGACATCCTCAATCGTGACGAACATCGCGTGCCCCATGTGGAGTTCGCCGGTCACATTCGGCGGGGGCATTGAAACAACGAAGGGCGGACGGTCGGACGTTTCGGGCGGCGTGAAGAAGCCGCTGCGCTCCCACCATTCGTAGAGGCGCTGCTCAACGCGCTGCGATTCGTAGGCTTTCGCCATTTCAGCCGGTCGCTGACTATCGGGCGTTTTCATGGCACTGATCACTTACCGCGTAGAGATGGCAAAAAAGTGCGCAGAGCGATCCGCCGTCATTGCGGTGCGCTGCTGCGACAGACAGTACGTATTATAGCGGATTCTGTGATCAGCACAAGACCACTCACGTCCAGACGCGCAGAACCTGTTTTCGCAACTCGCCGTGCGCCGGAACCTGAAGATCAGCGCCGGTTTTCGTCCGTGGCGTTTCAAGGATCGACCGCCGGTCGAACCAGAGGTGGCTGCATTTTGTACAGCGCCCTCGGAAGGCTGGACCGTGCTGGCGACCGTCGATACCCTCACTATTGCTGCGCCGCCGCCCGGAAATGAATATGCTGCCGTAACCGGCGCTGACGGAATGCGTTCCGTTTGCACAGCAACAGGACTGGGGGGCGATATGCGCATTATCTGCGACTCACCCGGAGGAGGGACATTGAGCGTCAAGGAGTATACGTGGCCAGGATGGCAGGCTCGGGTAAATGGAGCGCCTGCTGTTCTTCTGGAAGGACCCTGGCTCAACACTGTCGTTCCGCCAGGGAAGATTGAGGTGATCCTGCGCTACCGTCCCTGGGACGCACCTCCTGGCATCGCGCTCTGCATCGTCGGGCTGGCAATCTCCGTATGGATGTGGCGATCAGAACGCCAGAACCCGCCAGTGGACCCTGAACCGCTTGTCGCTTCCAAAGAGGAGTGATCACGGCTGCCAGGACCCTCTCGCCCCTCGCCCCTCGCCTCTCGCCCCTCTCGCCTCACCCCTGCACCCGCTCGACCAGCCACGTCACCGTGCCGGGGAAGAGGATGACCAGGATCAGCACGACGAGTTGCAGCGCTATGAACGGCAGCGCCCCTTTGTGGATATCGGCGGTCTCAACTTCGGGAGGCGCGACGCTCTGGAGGTAGAAGAGCGAAAAGCCGACCGGCGGCGACACGAACGCCGTCTGCAAATTGACCGCCATCATAATGCCGAACCAGATCATATCGACGCCGAGTGCAGTGGCAGCGGGAACGAAGAGCGGCATCACAATGAAGCAGATTTCGACGAACTCAAGGAAAATGCCGAGCAGAAAGACAACGATATTGCTCACGATAACGAATGCCAGAATCCCACCGGGCAACCCGGTCAGGACCTCAGTCACGAACTTCGTGCCGCCGAGCGCCTCGAAGATCAATGAGAAGAACGTCGAGCAAAACAGGATCATAATCACCAGCGTACTCGTGCGCGCCGTACTGAGCGCCGAGTCCGCCAGCAATTTCCAGTTCAGGCGTTTATTCGCCCACGCCAGCAGGATCGCGCCGACCGCGCCGACCGAACCGGCTTCTGTCGGCGTTGCCAGACCGAAGAAGATACTGCCGAGCACAGCGAAGATCAGCGCGATCGGCGGTACCAGCGCCTTCAACGACTTCAGGAGGAGCGCCCGACCGCGGATCTGGCGCATTTCCAGCGGCAGCGGCGGCGCGAGTTCCGGCTTCAGATAGGCGATCACCACACAGTAGAGCGCATACGAGCCGGCCAGCATCAACCCCGGTATCAGCGCGCCGGCAAACAGGTCGCCGACCGAGACGCCAATCTGATCGCTGAGGACGACGAGCACCAGGCTTGGCGGAATCATCTGCGCCAGCGTTCCCGACGACGTAATGGCGCCGGTTGCAAGACCCTTATCATACCCCAGGCGCACCATGATCGGCAGCGAGATCAGCCCCATGGCGATGATGGTCGCAGCGACGACGCCGGTTGTGGCCGCCAGCAGGGTTCCCACGACAACCACTGCGAGCGCAATGCCGCCGCGCAACGGACCAAGCAGAATGCCGACGGTTTCGAGCAATTCTTCAGCCAGACCCGATTTTTCAAGAACTGAACCAAGGTAGATAAAGAAGGGTATCGCCAGCAGGGTGAAATCGGACATTGTACCAAACCAGCGGTTCGGCAGAAGGCGCAGCAGGTCGATTTTGACTGCATCGAGCGACAACCCGATCAAACCGAAGATGATTGCTGTTCCTGCAAAGGAGAATGCCACCGGGTATCCGCTGATCAGCAGGAAGAAGAACCCGACGAACATGGCGATGGCCAGCCACTCGTACCCCATCGTACACTCCTATTCAACTAAAGGCGCGTGGTATTCCTCGATCTGCGCCGCCTTTTCAGCGCGCACCATATTGGTGATAATTGCAAAATACTTGATAGCCTGGGAAATCGCCTGCAACAGCAGTAACACGAAAGCGACGATAATCATCGACTTAATCGGCGCGCGCGGCAGGCCATCCGGGTCCGGCGACACCTCCCAGGTTCCCCAGTTGCCATTCGGAAGACGGCCCCATGAAAACAAGACCGGATTGATGGTCACAACGATGGCGAGGATACAGAAGGGGATGAGGAACAACAGCGTTCCGGCGAAATCGATCAGGGCGCGTCGTCGGGGGGGCCAGTTGGCATACCAGAAATCGACGCGCACATTCAGGTTATGCTTCAGAATATAGGCGAAGCCCAGGAAGAACATGATCGAGAACAGGTACCACTGCAACTCAATAATCGCATTCGAGGTGAGGCGTGTGCCAATGAAGCGCCCGACATAGCGCGCGACGACATTGACGAAGCCGATGGCGACCATCGCCATGACGATATACGCCGTTTTGCTGCCGATCCACTCATTGATCGCATCAATCGCATCACTCACGCGCAAAAGCACTTGCATAGAACGTCGCTCCCTTTTCTTGAGCCTGGAGACCTTCGCAGCACAGGAGACGCATAAGGAGACTTACCCCTGTACGACAGGCGCACGGTCATTCACTGCGCATCATGGCGACAGCGGAGCATTCTTATGAAATATTGTATCAGATGAACAACAAGAAGGCAGAGAGACTACCTGACAACGTTTATTATACCATAATTCTCGCTACACAATTGCCAGCACAATCGTCAGCGTTACGATGCTGAGGAGGGTGGAAAACAGGACGGTTGTGATGACGAATTCCGGCAGCAGGTCATTTTCGACTGCAATGATCGACGCCAGGACGGCGGCAGGCATGGCCGCCTGCAACACGCCAACCGCGCGTTCGATGCCATCGAGACCGAAGAGCGGCGCCAGCAACAGCGCCAGCGCCGGTCCTGCAACCAATCGAGCGGCGGCTGCCAGCACGGTATCGAGCGTCAGGCGCGGCATGCCTGCGCCGGAGAGCTGCACGCCGAGCGCCACCAGCATGGTGGGAATCATGGCAGCGGCAAGGAGACTGATCGAGCGTGAGAGGAGCAGCGGCAGTTCGATCTGCAGGCTGTTGACCAGCAATGCCGGCGGAACGGCAATGAGGGCTGGCGTTTTGACCACGGCAAGCGCAGCGCGCCAGGCGCTGCCGCGATGCCAGTTGGCGGCGGCGACGCCGACGACAAAGGCGATGCTGGAAATTGCCAGAAAGTAGACGGTCCCGGCGACCAGCGCCTGATCACTGCCGGGAAAGCGGAACTGAATGATCGGGATGCCAAAGTTCCCGACGTTGCCAAAGATGGCGATGAGCATGTAGGCGGCGACCATCTTCGGCGAGCGGCGCAGCAGCGTGGCAACCACATACCCTACGCCGGCGCACGCCAGATGCACAACCACCGTATAGGCGACCATCTGACCGGCAAGCGCTGCGCCAATGCGCGCGCTGCTCATCACATCGAACGTGAAGGCGGGTATCAGGATGAAGTAGGAAAAGCGGGTCAGAGTGCGCGATTCGAGACTGAGACGGGGACCAGCGACATAACCGAACGACACGAGCAAGAAGACCGGCGCCAGAACGTTGAGAAAGATCGACAGCAGGGCAGGCACATTCTACTCCATACAATCAACGCAGCGAAAAGAACGACCGCACGATCCGCGCCCTTCGACACGCGGGAAGGGCGCAGACAGGCGCTCTGGCGCCAGGAATATCCGTCGTCTTATCGTGCGGTCGGGATAGAGACAGGCATTATCCGCCGCTGGCGCGCTGCCGGAGGTAGCCGAGCAACGCCTCGATTGCAGCGCGCTGTTGATCGGTCGTCTCCTGGCGCTGCGATGCGCGCGCCAGCAACTCCTGCGCCTGCTGCACCGCCTGATTATAGCGCAGGAGATCGCTCAACACAATGGTATAGTTCTGGCGCGCTTCCAGGTTGTCCGGCTGTAATCGCACCGCCTCGGCAAATGCGTTCGCGGCGGTTTCGAGGTCGCCAGCGCGCACCGAGAGCAGACCGATGATCGATGACAATTGCGGGTCGTTGGGACGAGACGCCTGCGCTGCGCTGTACGTGTCGCGCAGGCGCGTCAACTGCGCCGGGTCGGACGAGAGCGCCGATGCGATTGCGCTTATCTGTCCATCGAGCGCGGACGAGTCACGGGCCAGCAACGTCAGATACTGATCGACAGCTTCTGCGTACCGTCCCTGCGCCCGCAGGATCTCGCCCTTTCGCAGCAGCGTATCATTGTAGAGCGGATCGAGATTGCGCGATGTTTCGAGCAGCGCCAGGGCTTTGTCGTAATCGCCGGATCGTGCAACTGCGCTGGCATACTCGTTCAGAATGGCAACATCCTGGGGGGCGATTGCGTGCGCTTTTTGATACCACTCGATTGCCTGCACAAGCGCGTCACGATCCTGACCGCCGCTCAGGTTCTGATACCAGAAGTTGTACATACGCGCCAGGTTGGCGGCGTGGTCTTTGTTGAGCGGCGCAAGTTGCTGGGCGCGCAACAGGACGGCGCGGGCGTAGCTCATCAATTCCATGGGCGAGCGCTGCAGCACAAACGCCTGCAGCGCCGCCGTGTCATCGAGTTGCAGCAGGGTGGCGACGCTGGCATTCGGATTGACCTGGCCAAGGGGGGCGCCGGTGCGGCGCGCTTCATCGGCGCGTATCGAGACCATGGTCATGAGCGACCGGCCAAGCGTCAGGTAGTAGAAATCCTGGCCCGGCTCCATACGGATCGCATCCAGCAGATACCCTGCGCCGACGATCTGCTGATCCAGCCGGGCGCGTGGATCGTCGATGTACCCCTGCGCCTGCTGCAACCGCATATCCGCCAGGACGCTATCCACGTTGAACGTCCAGACGCCGAGGAAGGCGAGGATCAGAATGATGGCATAGACCGCCATCGCCGCGGTGCGTCCTTCGGAGCGGGTACGGGAAGCCGCTGATCGACCGGTTGACGGTGATCCGCGCTTAACCGCCTGGGCGCGCCGTCCGCCGCGCTGGCGCGCTGGCGCCGCCGGGGTGGCCACGGCGGGCGCCGGCGCTGGCGCTGTTTGAACCGGTGCAGCGCCTGGCAGATGATACTCGCCAGCGATTCCTCCCACGACCACGACGAGCGCAAACGACACCCACTCGAGCATGAGCGTCGATACGATCGGAATACCGGTCAACCCCTCGATCGCGTGCGCCGTCACTGCAGCGACTGCCGCCGTGATCAGCACTTGCAGTCCCCAGTCCGTCACACGGGTCGCCAGACGCCACGCCAGCGCAAAGAAGCTGAACAGGAGGAAGAGATAACTTATGAGACCCAGGATGCCCTTGTTGATGATTTCATCAAGGTACGCCTGGTGCGACCGATCCGGCGATGCCGTACGCGCCTCGAGGCTGGTCAGGGACGGCGGATAGAAGGGATTGTACGCCACGAACATGGTTTCGGGACCCCACCCGACGATCGTGCGCAATGGATCAGACCGGATGAGCGCAGCGGCGCCGCCGGCTTTGTCGTCGCCAAACCAGATCAACCAGCGCACCCGCCCGGTGCCGGTCTCGACTTCGAGCAGGCGACCCATGCGACCGATATACGGCACATCGCGCAGTTGCTGGAACACCGGCGCATCGGAAAGGTTGAAGGCCGCCAGAAAGCCTGCCAGTGCAATCGCAAGCGCCACCTCGCCGATGAGCAACCCTCGCCAGAGGCGCGCGCGCGCCTGGTTGCGCTGCTGCGCCCGGCGCAGCGCCAGGATCAGGAGCATGGTAAAGAACACGAACAGCGCCGCAAAGCCGCCCAGCCATGGTCCGCGACTCTGAGTGAAGAAGATGGCCGCCAGGAGCAACGCGGCAATGGTAAACGCGCCAACCGCTTCAAGAACGAGACCGAAGCGCGACGGTCCGGCAGTACGGCGAGGGAGCAAGATCAGCAGCGCATACCCAGACGTCATAAGCGCCACTGCGATGCCCAGCCAGAGAGGCCACTCGACGCCGGGACGACCCTCGAGCGGAACCACGCGCTGGTTCGGTCCCTGTCCCAGCGTATACGACATACCGAGGAAGACGACATACCCCAGCATCAGGACGCCTGGCATGAACATGCTGAACGTGAGGCGTTCGGCGCGGTGCGGCGCCAGCGCAATAAGCAGGAACAATCCGCCAGCGACGACCAGTGCGCCGGGGTAGACCCACCAGTAGCGCAGGTCGGCGGCGCGCACGACGGCGCCGAACATCATTGCGGCAAACACCAGCGCCAGCGCAGACAGCGCCAGCAAGACATACGCTGCGCCCCATCCCAGATCGATTGGCGGACGGGACGGTGAAGCGTCTGCGTTCCGCGCCTGATGGACGGCGACGATGCCGCGGTAGAGCGCATAGGGCAGCACCATAATCATGTAGGCGGCCACGAAGATTGAGTTCCCCATCGTGGACGCCACACGCGACACCACATCGCCGCGCCAGGGAAGCGGATCGAGCTGCATGTGCTGAACCAGACCGTAGCACGCGGCGATCAGACCGGCGAGGATCATCACTATCACCAGGCGATCGAGTTGCTCGCGGCGACGGAGATAGAGGGCAATGAACGCGCCGAGGCCAATGTACGAGAGGTTGGTGAACGTCCCCTGCAGGCGCTGGTACGACCCCCAGAAACTGACCGCTGGCGCGATCGAGACGGCCGTTGCCAGAAGAAAGACTGCTGCATAGATAATGGTCGGAACAGCCAGCGGCACAGCAGCGATGCGCCGGAACCAGGGCACATTGGACGCATCCTCGGCGGCGCGACGGTTTGTCAGGCGTTCGAGCGCGTCGATCAGCGCAACCGCCAGCATGACCATCACAATCGAGCGCAGCGTAGTCGCTTTATCCGGCTCGAAGTGACGCGCCGATAACAGATTGAAGTAGGTTGGTATCAGCAAGAGGGCAAGCAGCCATCCGCCCTCAATCATGCGCTCACACCAGATCGAAACAGATGATCGAGACACCGCGAATCCTCCCGCGACGAACTGCATCAGCGCCGGATCATGACGTGCGCTCAACACCGACGCGCAGCGGCTCTGGCGCCAGGTCGCGTTCGAGCCGCTGCTTGTACGCCCGCGCTCGTTCGAGCATGTCGAGCGCGCTGCGGAGACTATGCTCGCTCACCGGCGTACCATCGAGCATAGCAGCGATCTCGTGCGCCCGTTGCGCATCGTCGAGCCGCTCGACCACCGTTCGCGTTCGTCCATCACCGAATACTTTCGTGATCGCATAGTGCGCATCGGCGAACGTGGCAACCTGCGGCAGGTGGGTAATACAGATGACCTGATGGCGATCACTGATGCTCCAGAGTTTTTCCCCCACCACCTGACCGGCGCGACCGCCGACGCCGACGTCGATCTCATCGAATACCAGGGTGGGGATATCATCAACGCGCGAAAGGATCGATTTCAGCGCCAGCAGGAGACGTGCGCTCTCGCCGCCCGATGCAATCCGCGCCAGCGGCTTGAGCGGCTCGCCGGGATTGGGCGAGAGCAGAAACTCAATCGTATCGATGCCGGTGCGATCAAACGCCAGGCGACGTTCGACCCCACAGTCAACCAGCGGAACGCCGTCAGGGTCTTCGGTGCGCTCGATACTCACCGCGAAGCGCACATGCGGCAACGCAAGATCGCGCGCCGCCTGATCCACGGCATGCGCCAGGCGGTCACCCGCCTCCCGGCGACGTTGAGACAACTCAGCGGCAAGATGGCCGATCTCCGCGAGCAGGCGACGTTCTTCCGCCTCAAGGTCCGCCAAATGTTCGGCGCTGCGGGTCAGGCGTTCGATTTCCGCTTCGGCGGACGCTGCTCGTTCGAGGATCTGATCGATGCTGCCGCGGTACTTCCGCTGCATATCGCGGATCAAGGTCAGACGATCCTCGATGGCGTCGAGTCGCGCCGGATCGAATTCCATCGCATCGCGGTAAGCGCGCACGCGCGTCGCAAGATCCTCGACATTGTAGAGGAGATCGGCCGCCTGCTCGGCAGCCGGCTGCAACGACGGATCGAGACGCGCCAGTTCGGCAAGCGCATCGCTGATAGCGCCGAGGAGTTCGACTGCCGACCGGGCAGCGCGCCGGCCAGTCTCATCGCCGGTGTAGAGCAGCGCATAGGCTGTCGCAACCAGTTCGGTAATACGCGCGCCATTCTGGAGCAGGGCGCGTTCGCGCAGCAATTCATCTTCTTCGCCAGGACGAAGGCGCGCTGCGCGGACATCTTCCAGAAGGAAGGTCAACTCCTGAATGCGTTCGGCACGGCGCGCCGCAGCGCTGCGCAACGTTGCGAGTTCATCGCGCACATGGCGCAACGCCGCGACCTGTGCGGCAATCTGCTCACGCAGCGGGATCAGACCGCCGAAACGGTCGAGCATCTCGCCGTGGGTGCGGCTGTTGAAGAGCGACAGACCCTCGTGCTGACCGTGGATATCGACCAGGCGACTGCCAATGTCGCGCAGCACGGCGCTGCTGACCGCGCGCCCGTTGACGCGCGCAACACTCCGCCCGCTTTCGCGGATTATCTCGCGTGACAGGATCGCCTGATCGTCGTCATCGCGCAGACCATACTCATCAAGGAGCGACAGGAGATCGGGACGGTCGGCAATGCTGAACACCCCTTCGATGCGGGCGCGTTCGCAGCCGGAGCGCACAAGGGAAGGATCGGTGCGTTCGCCGCGCAGCGTTCCCAACGCATCGATAATAATCGACTTGCCGGCGCCGGTCTCGCCGGTAAGGACATTGAACCCGTCGCAGAAGCGCAGATTGAGGCGCTCAATAATTGCGAAATCGCTGATGTTGAGTTCAAGCAACATGCACGTGACGGCGTATGCGTCGCACCTGAATGGACAGGCAACAGCATTGTACCATATTCCGTCCCGGCAGGGCGTTCCGTCCTCGTTTACTTGCCACGTTCCACTGCGTGGATGGGACGTTTTGCGACCGGCTCGGCGCGACTCTGGAGCCACACATGGACAAAGCGCTGGATTGCGGTGATGTTGCTCAGGACCGCCAGACACCAGAGCATCAGCGTCACCCAGCCGGTCAGCAATCCAAGGACGATCAGGGCAATCCGCTCGGGGCGCTCGAGCAATCCGGCTTTACCATCGAAGCCGCACCCTTCAGCGCGGGCGCGGATGTAACTGGTCAACAGCGAACCGATTGCGGACGCGAAGATCAGCAGCGTTTCGACGGCGTGAGGCATCAGACGTTCAAAATAGATCAGCAATCCGAGAAGGATAACCATATCTGCATAGCGGTCGAGCGTCGAGTCGAGAAACGAACCGAAGCGACTGACCTGATTCGTTGCGCGCGCCAGAGCGCCATCGAGCACATCGAACAGACTGGCGAACGCGACGATCAATCCGCCGACGAAGAACTGGCCGGATGCCAGCCACCAGACGCTTGCAATCGTCAACAGCAGATTCAAAACTGTCAACATCGACGGATGCACACCGGTTCGACCGAGCGTTCGCGCTGCCAGATCAGCCGTCCATTGACGGATATGCTTATTGTACCGTTTTGTGAACATCGCCCCGACCTCCGCCGCCTGCATGTCTTCAGAAGAGCAAGATCGTCTTTGGAATAACCGACCGGCGCTATCTATCCATTGACAGACGATCAAAGAACTCCTGCATCTTCTCCTCGGTATGAAACACGATCGTCACCCTGAGATCACGGTCGGTACGGACCAGGCTCACCGGCGTACCGAGCAAACGTTCGAGTTCGCGCCGGATGTTCTGATCGTCCGGCGACAGGTCGGATGACCGGGAAGCGCGCTGGCGTTTGACCGGCGTCTCTTCCGGCAGACGCGGGCGGACCACCGAGAGCGCGCGATGGATGTCGCCGGTCGTCCGGGCGTGGTCGGTGAGACGCTCCACTTCACGAACATTCAGGTCATAATCGATAATTGCCGCCACTGTCGCTTCCTGCGCCGCATCATCGGCGAGTTTGAGCAGCGCACGTCCATGGCCGGCGCTGATGCGTCCGGCAAGGAGCGCCTGTTGCGCGACCGGCGCAAGTCCCAGGAGGCGGCGCGTATTGGCGACCGCTTCGCGGCTCCGACCGACGCGCTGCGCGATGGCTTCATCGCTGAGACCGAACTCATCCTTCAGAGTCTGGTAGGCGTGCGCCTCTTCGAGGGCGTTGAGATCAGCGCGCTGAATATTTTCGATCAGTGCAATTTCGAGCGCCTGCTGGTGGGTGCTTTCGCGGACAATGATCGGCACGCGATCAAGCCCGGCGCGACAGGCGGCGCGCAGGCGACGTTCGCCGGCGATCAACTCATAGCGACCATCGTCTCGTTCGGTGACGATCAATGGCTGGATAATCCCATGCTCGCGGATGGATGCCGCCAGTTCGTCGAGCGCGGCTTCATCGAAATCGGTGCGCGGCTGATACGGATTGGCATCGATGCTGTCGATTGACGTCTCCCGCACCACAGCGCGTTCCGTATCGCCGGGAATCAGCGCAGCAAGACCGCTGCCAAGCCCACGAGGACGTTTCATTGCACAACCGCCTGTCGATCAATACGGCGCAGCACTTCATCAGTAAGCGCTGCATATGCGAACGCACCACGGCTGGAAGGATCGTACTCCGCAATCGTGCGCCCGTAGCTGGGCGCCTCGCTGATGCGCACACTGCGCGGGATCAGGGTTTGGAAGATGCGTTGCGGGAAGTAACGACGCACCTCTTCGACGACCTGCTGCGCCAGGTTGGTGCGACCGTCGAACATGGTCATGACCACCCCGACAATCGTCAGACGCGGATTGAGATGGTCGCGGACCCGATCGATCGTCCCCTTCAACTGCGCCAACCCCTCGAGCGCCAGGTACTCGCACTGAAGCGGTATGATAACTCCACGCGCCGCGCAAAGCGCATTCAACGTCAGCAATCCCAGGGAAGGCGGACAGTCGAGCAACACCCAATCATACCCGACCACCTGGCCAAGCGCGTCGGCAAGGCGCCATTCGCGGCGTTCAGCCGTGACCAGTTCGACCATGGCGCCGGCGAGATGTTCATTTGCTGGCACGATGTCCAACCCGGCGCGGCCAGTTGACCGGATTGCCCGATCCAGACCGGCGACGCCGACGATCGCCTCATATGTCGAATAGCGCAGATCGCGTTTGGGGACTCCCAGGCTGGTCGTCGCGTTGCCCTGCGGATCGCAATCAACCAGGAGCACCTGCTGACCGCGGCTCGCCAGTTCACCCGCGAGGTTGACGGCGGTCGTCGTCTTGCCGACGCCGCCCTTCTGGTTCGCCAGAGCGAGGATGTACGGTTCCGAAGCGCCGATGGTTGACATTGCAGTACTGTTTCACGTGAAACGTCGATCGCCTCTCCGACGCTGCCTCATTGTAGCATGAGGAAAGAGTTTGCGCGAACTGCCGTGATATGGGTGTGGACCTGATGGGTCGACGAAATGCCGTATCGCTGCGGTTTGGCGCCCCCGCCGGGAACGTGAACGCTCATACGGGGCTGTACGCACACGGGACAACACAGGAGGGCACGGCGTGGGCTTCGACAGGCTCAGCCCACGCCGTCTGTGATCAGGCCGGCGGTATAGACAACATTGGGAGGGTATGGCGTCGCACCCGCAGTACATCACACACCGCCTCCGCCGCAGGCGCTTCAGGTATGGCGCCAGGAAAGATGGCGCGATTGCGGACAAATTCACGCCGTCTCCCCGCGCCGCTGTCCAATCCTGCGCACGCGGCAGCCCCGCCGGGGCGTGCGCACGGGCTTTCGCCCGCAGCGCCGGGATGCCGTCTGACTATGCATGGACCCGACCTTCTGATTCCGCCTTGACGTACCAACTCACACCGTGTTAGTATGGAAGCTAGCGCTACTATCAGACATCTTTACGCTTGCCGTGCTCAAACGCGCAAGCGATCCTCAGAAAGGTCGATCGATGATCCGTGTAACTGTTGACAGCATCCGCGTGAGTCTGCTGACACAGCACCGTGTCGTCGTCCTGCGCGAAGCCGAGAGTCGGCGCTACCTGCCGATCTGGATTGGCGCCTTCGAAGCCGACGCGATCGCGCTCGCCATGCAAGGGCACGAACCACAGCGTCCGATGACGCACGATCTGCTCAAATCAGTCTTCAGCGAATTGGGTTCGACAATTAGCCACATCGTCATCAACGACATCCAGGATAGTACGTTCTATGCACGGATTGTCGTTGAGCAGGGCAGTCACACCATTGAGATCGACGCCCGTCCAAGCGATGCGATCGCGCTTGCCGTGCGCGCCGATGCGCCGATCTACGTCGAAACCCATGTCTTCGAGACTGCCGGCGTGCTCTTCGAGGAAGAAGAAACTGCCGCCGCCGATGAGAAACCCAAGAGCGCGTCGCGCACGCTGGCTGGTGCAACCGAAGCCGACGAACCAGAAGCGGATACATCAACTGATGAGAGTCTCTCGCTCTTCCGCGATTTCATCAACACGCTGGATATCGACGATGACGAAAAGAACAAGGGGAAGAAACAGTAGTCCGCCGGCCACGTCGGTTCCTCAATATGAGTCTCGTCGAGCGTCCTCCTGAATTCAGGAGGACGCTCCCGTTCAATGCGCAGGACTGGCGTGCCATTGTCGTGGAAAACATACATGAGATCCTGTGGATACGTCGGTGGAGCAGGGGCGCGTTGATGGTGGAAGAAGGTGAACACATCCTCCACGTCCAACGTTTCTCTGGATAGATTGCGGAGATCTCTCCACCAGTTGTTCTACAAGGTTTGCGCGCTCTGGACGATTGTTCACCGCTCTTTCCACACTTCCACACACACTACTATGACGGTGATCATCTTCTCCAATTATGAGAAGAGAGACTCCTCCGGGCAGGAAATCGCATGGATTGACAGCAACCCGACTCTATCGTATACATAACATGAGATGACAGAATGAGCGCATCGCTCTCACCAAACTGATCCGCGCGCACCGATTTCGCTTACGGTGGGGTAACCGATATGGCCGCAACAATCCTCGTTGTTGAGGATGAGGAGCCGATTCTCAACCTGGTCGTCGCCTATCTGAGGGCTGACGGCTTTGTCGTGCATACGGCGCGCGATGGCGAGGCAGGGCTGATGCTTGCGCAGACGCTCCGTCCCGATCTGGTTATCCTTGATCTACTGCTGCCGGGACTGGACGGTCTTGAAATCTGCCGGCGTCTTCAGCATGATGGTGGACCATATGTGCTCATGCTAACAGCGCGCGCTGAGGAAGTTGATAAAGTTGTGGGGTTGTCCGTTGGCGCGGACGACTATCTGACCAAACCATTCAGCCCGCGTGAACTGGTTGCGCGCGTTAAGGCGATCCTGCGTCGGCGACGCCACGCGAGCGCCGCCTTCTCCCCTGAGTCCGCCCTGTTGACCTTTCGCGATCTTCAGATTGATGTGGCGCGGCGAGAGGTGCAGCGTCGCGGCGTGCCGATCACGTTGACGGCGCGTGAGTTCGATCTGCTCTATACACTCGCAGCAATGCCCGGGCGCGTGTTTACTCGTGAACAGTTGCTCGAACGGGTCTGGGGGCATGATTTCGATGGGGTTGATCGCGTGGTTGATGTCCATATCAGTCTGCTGCGGCGCAAACTGGAGGATGATCCGACTGAACCGACATTGATCCAGACCGTTCGCGGCGTCGGATACAAATTCACCGGTTGATACGATTGTTCGGCGCGGAAACCGCCGGTTGCTCTTCCATGTTGCGTATGAACTGGTTCCATCAACTCCGCTGGAAACTGTTCGTCTCACACGCGATCATTATTGTGATTGCGATTGTGGTGCTGCTTGGCGCCGCGCAGATTCTGGTGCGCAGCAGTATGATGGAGGGCGCTGCGATTGCATCATTGTCCAGAGCAGAAGCAGAAGATGATATGCTGGTTCTGGCGGGAGAAACGGCAATCCAGCGTCGTTTCCAGTCCATCCTCGAACAGGCGCTGCTACTGGCAAGTTTCGGCGCTCTGGCAGCGGCGGTGGTCGTCAGCCTGTTCGTCTCACGGCGCATCGTCGAGCCGCTCCAGGACCTTACCGCAGTGAGTCGCCGTCTGGCGCAGGGGTATTATCGGGAGCGGACGTTTATTTATTCGGATGATGAACTGGCTGAGTTGAGTCAGAGTATCAACCATCTGGCGGAGGCGCTCGACCGCACCGAGCAGCGGCGTCTGGCGTTGATCGCCGACGTAGCGCATGAACTGCGCACGCCGCTGACCACCATCGAGGGATATATGGAAGGGCTGCTGGATGGCGTCATCGCACCGGATGAGCAGACCTTCACCCTGATCCGGCACGAAGCGGCTCGCTTGCGGCGCCTGACCGAGGAACTTGGTCTGTTGTCGCGTGCGGAAGCCGGGGAATTGCACGTTCAGCCGCGCGTTTTCGATGTCTGTTCGTTGTTGCAGGAGTTGATCGCCCGTTTCCAGCCGCAATTTGTTGCGTGCGAAGTGGATCTGCGCCTTCATGTGCCTGTCCCCGCCCTCGATATCTATGCCGATCCTGATCGGCTGATGCAGGTGATGGTGAATCTGCTGTCGAATGCGTTGCGCTACACCCCCGCCGGCGGTCAGGTTGAGGTGTCGCTGACGCCGCTTGGTGAGTATGTGCGCATATCGGTGCGCGATACCGGGATCGGTATTGAAGCCGAACATCTTCCGCTGATCTTCGAGCGTTTCTACCGGGTCGATAAGTCGCGCACGCGCAATAGCGGCGGCACCGGCATCGGTTTGACCATTGCCCGGCACCTGGTGTATGCCTGCGGCGGTGAAATCTGGGCTGAGAGCGATGGCGTCGGAAAAGGCTCGACGTTTCATGTGACTCTGCCAACCGCCGTTGTCCATCAACCGGTTCGCATCGCCGTGGCTGAATAGGCAGGCATCCCGCTCCTGATCACAAAGGAGGCTGTTCTGAACTGGACCGGTCTGCTCATTGGGGCGACGTTCTGGCTGGCGATGATCGCGATTGCGCTCATGTTGCTGACGTTGCTGTTTCCGCAACTTGAGCGCCGCGCCGATGACCGCCGCCGCGCGTCGCCGCTGCTGCATGTGCCACGCCGACAGAATGAACGGCGCGACCTGCCGGCAGTAACGATTGTTGAAACGCAGAAGACCGCTGCACTGTCACCTTCCGAACAAGCCGTCTACTGGTCGTCGAACGTGCGTGTGATTGTCGTTCTGCTCCTCGTATGGGCTGGCGGCGCGTTTCTCTCCCCTCTTCTGGCGCCTGCCCTGACTCAGATCCGGGTATTGACCGGCTTTCCGCTTGGGTACTTCCTTGGGGCGCAGGGCGCCCCGCTTCTCTTTCTGGCGCTGACGGCGCTCTACACGGCGGTGATGACACGGCGCGACCGTCGCTTTGGCGGTCGCGTCGTCGGAACCGCGCCGGCGATGACCGATACCTTGCTGCCGGTAGCCCTGGTGGTGGTCGGCGGCGTCCTGATTATTGTCGCTGATGTTGTGCTCTCTCTGCCGTTGACTGTTATCGGTTGGGGGGCAATTGCGCTGACTATTGCCATCTACGCCGCGATTGGCGTCCGTAGCCGCGCTGTCGACCTGGACGAGTATTATGCAGCCGGACGACGCATTCCGGCGTTTTTCAACGGGCTGGCGATCAGTGCGGACTGGATGAGCGCCGCGACATTCATTTCACTTGCCGGGACGCTCTGGATGCTGGGCTATGAGGGTCTGGCGTACATCATTGGCTGGACCGGCGGGTATGTGTTGCTGGCGCTGCTCCTGGCGCCCTATCTCCGCAAGTTTGGTCAGTACACGATTCCTGAGTTTATCGGCGTGCGGTATGCTTCAACCGCAGCGCGCCTGGTGGCTGCGGTCGTGACGGTGATTGTCTCGTTTACCTATCTGACGGCGCAGGTGTCGGGCATTGGCCTGATTATGGGGCGCTTCCTCGGCGTCAACTATCTGTTCGGCGTGGCGATCGGACTTGGCGCTGTGCTCTTCTGTTCCTACCTGGGAGGGATGAAAGCCGTCACCTGGACGCAGGTCGTTCAGGCGATCGTGATCGTCGTGACCTATCTGACGCCGGCTGTGCTGCTCTCGCTTAAGGATACGGGAATTGCGCTGCCGCAGGTGATGTATGGCGCCGCTTTCGATGTGATTGCCGATCTGGAAGCGACACAGGGGATCGCCAGGTCGTATGCCGACCCGTTCAATGACTGGTCGGTCTGGCAGTACCTGGCGCTGGCAGCCTGCCTGATGTGCGGTACAGCCGGTCTGCCGCATATCCTGGTGCGCTTTTACACGACGCCATCGGTGATCCATGCCCGGCGCAGCGTCAGTTGGGCGCTTCTGTTCATCGTCCTGGTCTATCTGACGATCCCTGCCTACGCCGCCTTTTCCCGCTGGGAGATTCTGGCGCATGTCGTTGGCCAATCGGTGCGCTCGCTGCCACAGTGGGCGGTGAATTGGGGCAATGCCGGTCTGTTGAGCATTACCGATTTGACAACGCTCGAAGATCGCAGGGTTACGGAACTTCCGGCGTGGGCGGCGGGAGCGCTGGAAAGTGGCGCTCTCCGGTTTGCCGACGCCAATGGCGATGGCCGCATTCAGCTCGATGAACTGAGCGGTCGCATGGTCACACCTTTGTCAACTGACGGCATCCTCCAGTACAATGAGTTGAAGATCAGTCCTGACCTGGTGGTGATCTCAACCCCTGAAATTGTCGGGTTGCCCGGCGCAGTCGCTGCACTGGTGATCGCAGGCGGTCTGGCGGCGGCGTTGAGCACTGCCGATGGCTTGTTGATGGTCATTACCTCATCGGTGGCGCTGGATGTCTATCAGTCGCTCAATCGGCGCGCCGTGACGCGCACGCTGCTTGCCATCGGTCGCGCGACACTGTTTCTGGCAGCGTTGCTGGCGGCATTGACGGCGCTGCGCCAGCTGGGGATCATCGTTGAACTTGTCGCCTGGGCATTCTCGATTGCCGCCGCGACCATGTTCCCCGTGCTGACGCTTGGCATCTTCTGGCGCCGCGCCAATCGGCAGGGTGCGATCGCTGGCATGCTCGCCGGATTACTCACGATTATCGGCGCAATCCTGGCCAACTGGCTGAGTCCAACCACCGCCATCCTTGGCATTTCTGGTCCGGCGAGCGGTATCTTCGGAATAATCGCCGGTCTGACAGCGACGGTCGTGGTCAGTCGGTTGACCCCGCCGCCGCCGCCGGCAACCCAGACGTTGATCGATGCGCTGCGGCGTCCGTGATGTGCTGGTCCAACAAGCGTGACGGAAACACGGATTCGCACGGGTGCGACGTCTCTCCATGGATCTCTGAGGGATGAAAGTCAATCCGTGCGCTCCCGCGCCGGATGGCGGTGAGTGTGGTGAACCGCCAGAGCATTCGGACTTCCTGCCAGCTCACGGTTGCCGCCGATACTCGCGGAATCCTTGACATACCGCACCTCGTCGTGTACCATAACAGAGCAGTACGCGAACAAATCGCTCACTATTGCGTTGACGAGGACGAGTAGCTGCGCAACGGCCTTCAGGGAGGGCGCGCCGATGACTGTAAGCGCACCCGGTAACGGACGCAGCGAAAACCCCCTCCGAGCCGCCTCTTGAACGTCGCACCGACAAGTATGGGGGCGCGGGTCCGCCCGATAGCGCGGTCATGAGGGAATGCGCTGCCATCACGTGTGCTTCGGTAGCGCCGTTCTGAACATGGGTGGAACCACGAAGCAGCCCTTCGTCCCATGCGGGATGAGGGGTTTTTTATTCGACTATGACACGATCCTATCGACCTGTGCAGCGTCAGCCGAAGTCGCGCTCACGTCGCGGCATCGCCTGTCTGGGATGGATAACCGCGCTCATCTGGGTATTTGTTGCGCTTGTTGCCGTCTACCTGTTCGTGCTGCGCCCATCGCTCAGCCGCATGGTCGGCGAACAGGCAGTGCAACGCCTGGGTGGTGATGAAACGCTGGATGGCGGAGGCCTGCTGCCGACGCTGGTCGCTGCGCTTCCTGCCGGCGAAATGCGCATCAATGAGCAGGAGATCAATGCCTACCTGCAGACGAATGCCGACTTGCTGGCGCCGATCGAGCAGGCGACGGTTCGCCTGGTCAGCGGCGGTCTGGAGGTCGATCTTCGCGCGTTTGGACTGAATGGAACGGCGCGTATGGGTGTGGCGCTTCAAAATGGTCGCATCATCGCGCTTGATCCGCGTCTCGATGGACCGCTCGGTCGTCTGATCTCACCCGGTGATCTGCTGGCGCCGGTTGAGCAACGGCTGAACGAATTGCTGGAAGCGCAGGGGCGCCGGGTCACCGATCTGCGTATCGAACCCGGTGAAATGATCGTTACCGTGACGGACACATAGAAGCGGCGAGGTTGTCTATGCCGGTTAAGCCAGACACAGATCCCTACTATCGTTTACGCCATTCTGCTGCGCATGTAATGGCACAGGCCGTGCTCGAACTCTTTCCGGAAGGAAAAATCGCCATTGGACCGCCCATCGAGGACGGGTTCTACTACGATTTCGACCTGCCGCGCCCGTTGACGCCGGATGATCTGGAGGAGATCGAACGGCGGATGCGCCGGATCATCGCCGGAAAGCATCCCTTCGTTTATCGCGTCGTCGATCCCGATGAGGCGCGCGCGTTGTTCCGCGACCAACCATACAAACTGGAGTTGATCAACGGACTGCTCCACGGCCAGGACGAGTATGGCGAACGGGGGAATGCGAGCACGGTCATTTCGACGTACAAACACGATACCTTCGAGGATCTCTGCCGTGGTCCGCATCTGGAACACACCGGACAGATCCCGCCGGATGCCTTCAAGTTAATGAGCGTGGCCGGCGCGTACTGGCGCGGCGACTCGAACCGTCCGATGCTCCAGCGGATCTACGGCACAGCGTGGAAGAGCAAAGAGGAACTCAACGCCTATCTGCATCGCCTCGAGGAAGCGAAGCGGCGCGACCACCGCCGAATCGGGAAAGAACTGGGACTGTTTTACTTCTCCGACGACATTGGCCCCGGTTTGCCGCTCTTTACGCCAAAGGGCGAGATGTTACGGCATCTGATGGAGTCGTATGTGCGCGAGGTCCAGACGCGCTATGGGTATCAGCACGTCTGGACGGGGCATATCGTCAAGGAGACGCTGTACAAAAAGTCTGGACACTATGAGGCGTACCGCGAGAACATGTTCCCGCCCATGGTCGAGGATGAGGAGCATATCTACCGCCTGAAGCCGATGAACTGCCCCAGCCATATGACCCTCTATAAGGAGATGGGGATTCATTCGTATCGTGACCTGCCGTTGCGCTTCGCCGAGTTCGCAACCCTTTATCGCTATGAAGAGCGCGGGACGCTGACCGGTCTGACGCGGGTGCGGGCGCTGACCCAGGATGACTGCCATATTTTCTGTCGTCCAGACCAGATCGAAGAAGAATTTGGGCTGGCGTTGCGTCTCATTCGCGAGGTGCTCGAGACATACCGGTTTACCAACTATCGGGTGCGTCTCTCGCTACGCGGCGAGGGCGGGAAGTACATTGCCGATGACGAGGCGTGGGACCTGGCGGAGAACGCGCTGCGCACTGCCCTCGATCACTACAACGTGCAGTACGAAGAAGCGCCGGGCGAGGCGGCGATTTACGGACCGAAAGCCGATTTTTTGGCGCGCGATGTTCTGGGGCGCGAGTGGCAATTGTCAACCATCCAGGTGGATTTCATCCAACCGCGCCGCCTGGGTCTGGAATACATTGCGGAAGACAGTCAGCCGCGCACGCCGGTGGTGCTGCACCGCGCCGTGACCGGAACCACCGAGCGCTTTCTGGGGGTGCTGATCGAACATTACGGCGGCGCTTTTCCGCTCTGGCTGGCGCCGGTTCAGGCGGTCGTCATTCCCATTTCCGATGAACGGCACAGCGCGTATGCCGCTGAAGTCGGGCGACAGTTGACCGCAGCCGGGTTGCGGGTCGATGTTGATACGAGCAGGGAGCGTATGCAGGCGAAGATTCGTCAGGCGCAGTTGCAGAAGATACCGTATATGCTTATAATCGGCGACAGAGAGCAGAGCGCCGGCGCCGTCGCAGTGCGCGCCCGGTCGGGCGAAGACCTTGGCGCACTGCCGGTTGCAGCGTTCATTGCGCGCGCCCTGGCGGAGATCGAAGCAAAAGCATAAGCAAGGAGCATCGATGAAGCGGTTTATGGTCGGCTTTGCCGTCGGTGTGGCGATCGGTGCGGCAGCCGTAGCGATCGGAACCGCGCGCTTTGGCGGCGTTGAAGCCCTGGCGGGCCGCGTTCGCGGCGCCATTGCCGCCGGGCGACAGGCAATGGAAGCCTATGAGCAGGACTTGTGGGCTAATGTGCGTCGCCGCCGTGCTATTGGCATGGCGAACACCGATCACACTCCGTCCGATGTGCCAGGGGCGCGGTATGAACGCTGAAATTCTGGCGATCGGCTCAGAGTTGCTGCTCGGCGAGACGATCGATACGAACAGCGCCTATCTGGCGCAGCAACTGGCTGCCACCGGCATCAACCTGTTTCGCAAGTCGGTTGTTGGCGACAACGAGGAGCGCATTGCCGCTGCAATCAGTGAAGCGCTCGATCGCGCCGACCTCCTGATCTGCACTGGCGGGCTTGGTCCGACGGTCGATGATGTAACGCGCGAAGCGGTTGCGCGCGCGCTCCAGCGTCCGCTCGTCTTCCATCAGCATCTGCTTGACCAGATCGAAGCGCGTTTTCGCGCGTTCGGTCGTCCGATGCCGCAGAGCAACCGCCGTCAGGCATACGTTCCCGAAGGCGCGCGGATTGTGGAAAATCCGCGCGGCACCGCACCGGCTTTCATTGTCGAAGATGCACGCGGCACGGTTGTCGTGCTGCCCGGCGTCCCCTCTGAGATGCGCTACCTGTGGGAGCATGCTATCCTGCCGTACCTGCGCGACGAACGTGGTGAAACCGGCGTCATACTGGTACGCACCCTGCACGCCGTCGGTTTGGGCGAAAGCGTCATCGGTGACATGCTCTCCGATCTGATGACGCAGACTAATCCGACGCTTGGCATTTCCGCCAAACGTGCGCAGTACGAGTTGCGCATCGGCGCCCGGGCGAGCAGTCGCGCCGATGCAGAAGCGCTGATCGCCGGGGTTGAGTCGACAATCCGCGAACGCCTTGGCGCGAACCTGCTTGGCGATGAGCGCCTCGATCAGACGGTCGCCCGCTTGCTGCGCGAGCGCGGCAAAACGATCGCCCTGCACGAAGGAGTGGTTTCTGCGCCGCTGTACCGTATCCTGAGCGCCCAAAAGGATGCGCTTGCCGCGTTGCGGGGCGTGATCGTCCACCCGGCGGACATTCCAGCCGACGATGATGCGGCGCAGAGCCTGGCGCGCACCGGCGCCGTCGCGGTGCGTCATCAGTGGCGCGCCGATATCGGGCTGGCGCTGCAACCTTCGAGCGTGATTGTGCCAGATGGCTTTGCGACGATCTGTGTGGCGATCGCGCACGATGGCGGGGTCGATGAGTGGCGCCGCCGCTTCGATATGCGCAGCGAGGATGTCTGGGATTTCGCAGGCACGATGGCGCTCGATGCGCTGCGCCAGCATCTTGCGGCGTTATAGCGTGGCAGCGTTTCGCCCTTCAGCACCCCCTTGATTGCATGGATCTCCGAACCGCCATTCGAACTGTTCACAGCGACCCGCTCTGGTGGCGCAAAATCCTGATCGGCGGCGCGTTCTTCATGTCGATAGTCGGTGCGCCGTTTGCAGGCGGATGGATTATTGAGTATATCGACAACTCGCGGAAAGGGTTTCCTACGCCGCTTCCCCCCTGGTTCGACTGGTCAACGCGCTGGTTGATGGGGATGTTTGCCTGGATTATCGACTTTCTGTTCTATGTCATGCCGTTCATGGTCGTGGGGGTTATCGCTTTTTGCGTTGCATTCTCGGCGGTGTTGGGCAATTCTCCGGCATTCGCCAATCAGGCGTTGACGATCATTGGCGGCGTGATGATCGTGTACGTGCTCTTCATGTTCATGAGCAGCGTGTCGATGGTTGGTCGCCTGATCTATGTACAGGACGCCTCGCCGGAGCATGCGATGAGCATGCGCTCTCTGCGCGAAGCGTTGCGCCCTGGCGCGCGCGCCGTCTATTTCCGTGCGCGTCTGGCATCGCTGCCCGCCTATCTGCCTGCTGTCGCACTTGGCGGGTTGACCTTCCTGGTCGCCAATCTGACCTTTCCCGGCGTCCTGGTGATCGTGCTGCTGCTGATCTGGTTGACGCTGAGCGCACTGCTCTATGCACACCTCCTCGTGGTTCAGGTATACGTTGCAGCGGAACGCGAACTCGAACGACGCGGTTTCTCCCGTGTCAGTGAGTTGATGTAGCAAAGGAGGAGACATGGAGATCGGAAAGACCTTCACCTTCGTGACCGAAGATGAACAATGGATCACAAAGGTGCTGATCGGCGGCCTGATACCCCTGATACCGATCGTGGGAGCGTTCGCCGTTCAGGGGTATTACTACCGCGTGGCGCAAAATGTGGCGCGCGGCAATCCGCGTCCGCTGCCGGCGTGGGGTGAGTTCGGCGATCTTCTGAAGACGGGCTTTATGACATTTGTGATTCAGTTCGTCTATGTGTTGCCGGTGGCGATCATCTATGGAATCTTCGCGTTTCTCACCATCGCTGCCGCAGCGATTTCAGGCGAGTCGGAAGGGGGAGCAGCATTTGTCGGTTTGATCAGTTTGTGTTTCATTCCGCTGATCTTCATCGCTGTGATTGTGTGCGGTGCTGCTGGACTGGCGGCAACCATGCGCTACCTGGCGACCGATTCGTTCGGCGAGGCGTTCAAGTTCGCCGATGTGCTCGCTATGCTGCGTAACAACATCGGAGTGTTCTTGATGATCCTGGTCGTGGGCATCATCGCTGGCATTGTTGCAGGTCTGGGCGCCATTGCGTGCGGTGTTGGCGTCCTGTTCACGTCATTCTACGCCTATTGCATGATCGGGCATGCGGTCGGTCAGGCGATGCAACGCATCTTCCCGCCGGATCAGCCAGTCTATGCTGCGCCAGGCTACTATGGAGCGCCGCCGGGCTACGGACCGCCTCCGTCGTACTGATATGTCTGCACGTTTGCGCCATGCCTTCAAAATGCGTGAAGTATTCTACCCTGCCAACCTGCTAACACTTGCGCGCCTGCTGATGCTTCCGGCGGCGCTGCACGCGATGCAGCGTCCCGAACAGCGCTGGCGGGCGCTCGGCATTCTTGGCGCCGCAATGTTTACTGACGCCATCGACGGGGCAATCGCCCGTCGCAGGCATGAGGTGTCGCCGCTGGGCAAACTGCTCGATCCAGTGGCAGATAAATTGATGATCGATGCGACGGCTGTCACCCTTTCGCGGGTGCGTGGTTTTCCCTGGTGGGCGACGGCGCTCATCGTCGGACGTGATCTCGCGATCCTTCTAGGCGGGTTGCTGATCTATCGGCGCCGGCGCGTCATTGCGACCGCGCATCCATCCGGCAAGGCAACGACCCTGGCGCTAACGCTGGCGATGCTCTTGTACCTTGCCGACGGTCCGCGCAGCGGACGTCCGGCGCTCTACGCTGCGATGGTTCCCTTTGCGCTCTCAGCGTTCGTTTATCTCCGGCATTTGGTTCAGGCAACCGGTGAAGCGCCGCCGTCGGATTCTGCTGGTGGAGCGTGAAGGCGGAAGAACATTCGGCAAGGAGGCGAGCGATGCCGATAGCCCTGGTTGTCCACGGCGGCGCGTGGGATATTCCCGATGATGAGGTTGAACCGCATCGCGCCGGTTGCCGGCGTGCGCTGGCGGTCGGTTGGGAGGCGTTGCGCAGCGGCGCCACGGCGCTCGATGCCGTTGAGGCGGCGGTGCGCGTCATGGAGGACGACCCCGCCTTTGATGCCGGAGTCGGTTCGGTGCTCAACCGCGATGGTCTGGTTGAACTCGATGCCGCGATCATGGACGGTGCGACGCTGCGGTCAGGCGCGGTGGCGGCAGTGCGCGGCGTTCGCAATCCGGTCACGCTGGTGCGTCGCGTGCTCGACAGCGAAGCGGTGGTGCTGGTCGGTCAGGGCGCCGAACGCTTTGCTGAGGCAGTCGGTGTGGAGCGCTGCGCCGACGAAGACCTGATCGTGCCGCGCGAGCGTGCACGCTGGGAAGAACTGCGGCGTCTGGAGGCGTTCCGCGCGCCAGACGCGTTTCAGCGTCCGCCTGGCGAGGTCGCCGGGCAGCGCGGCATCGTATGGGGCGGCAGCGACCGCGAAACAGCATATGCGGCATCCCTGCATCTGGAGGCTCCTCCTGTGCGGATCAACCATCCTGGCGACACGGTTGGCGCCGTGGCGCTCGATGGCTATGGACAGTTGGCGGCTGCCACATCGACTGGCGGCACGCCGTTTAAACTCCCCGGACGGGTCGGCGACTCGCCGTTGATCGGCGCGGGGTTGTACGCTGATGTGCAGACTGGCGGGTGCTCGTCAACTGGTTGGGGGGAATCGATCATCAAGGTTTTACTGGCGAAGACCGCAACCGACCTGCTGGGCGCGGGGTACGCGCCGGCAGTTGCGGCGCGAATGGCGATTGAACGGCTCGAGCAGCGCGTCTTTGGATTAGGGGGCGTCATTCTGCTAGATGCGCGGGGACGGATAGGATTTGCCTTCAACACGCCGCGCATGGCGTATGCGTATCGTGTTGAAGGTGGAGAGACAGTGATAGGAGTATGACAATGAGCGCCGAACTGGAAGCGAAATTCGCGGCGGCCGCCGAAGCCGCTGCCCGTCTGTCGAAGCGTCCCGACAACGATACGATGCTGCAACTGTACGCGCTCTACAAACAGGCGACGGTCGGCGATGTCGGCGGCAAGCGGCCTGGCGGCTTCGACTTGGTTGGACAGGCGAAGTATGATGCCTGGGCGAAACTCAAAGGCGTGGCCAGGGAAGCGGCGATGCAGCGGTACATCGACCTAGTCGAGCGGTTGAAGGTTGAGCGTTGAACGCAGGAAGATGAGAAAGCGGAAGGTTGCAGGCAAGGGAGTCGCGCTGTTGCAGCGCCTGATGGAGCGAACAACCAGATATTGCCCATGGGCAACATCTGGTTGTTCGCTCCATAGTATAACCCCTAACCCTTAACCCCTAACTCCCGCCGTTTCTGTTCGCGCTGACGCTCGTTGAGGGCGAGCAGTCGCTTGCGCAGCCGGATGCTCTTTGGCGTCACCTCGACCAACTCATCGTCGCTGATGTACTCGATGGCGTCATCGAGACTCAGCACGCGCGGCGTTTCCAATCGGATGCCCTCTTCCGCCGTCGAGGAGCGGATGTTCGTCAGATGTTTGCGGCGACAGACATTCACTTCCAGGTCACGCTCACGGATGTGCTGACCGACGATCATCCCTTCGTACACTTCTGTGCCGGGTGTAATAAAGAGCGTGCCCCGCTCCTGAACCTGGTTGAGGGCGTAGGCAGTGGCGACGCCGCTTTCAGATGCGATCAGCGACCCGTTCGGGCGAGTGACGATCTCGCCGGTCAGCGGTTCATACCCGATAAACAGCGAGTTCATCACCCCTTCACCGCGCGTCGCGGTCAGGAACGTCTGGCGAAAGCCGAGCAGACCGCGGGTTGGCACATGGAAGATCATATGCACCAGTCCGCCATCGCGAATGCTCATATCGCGCATCAACCCGCGTCGCTGCCCCATCAGCTCAATAACCGCGCCCTGATATTGTTCGGCGACCTCCAGTTCAACCTGCTCAATCGGCTCATATTTGTCGCCATCGATCTCTTTGAAAATGACCTCAGGGCGCGAGACCTGAAACTCATACCCCTCGCGGCGCATCGTCTCGATGAGTATCGTGAGGTGGAGTTCGCCGCGTCCGCTGACGACGAAGGCGTCGGGCGAGTCCGTATCGGTTACGCGCAACGCCACATCGCGCTCGAGTTCCTGATAGAGCCGCTCACGCAGTTTGCGTGAGGTCACGTAAGTCCCTTCGCGTCCGGCGAACGGGCTGGTGTTGACACTGAAGGTCATGCGCACCGTCGGCTCTTCGACCGCAATCGGCGGCAACGCTTCCGGATATTGCGCATCGGCGACAGTGTCGCCAATGCCAGCGTCGCCAATCCCCGCAATGGCGATAATATCGCCGGCGGCAACCTCCTCAACCTCGTTCCGGTCGAGGCCATTGAAGACGAAGAGTTGGCTGACCTTTGCCTGCGACACGTCACCATTGCGCGCAATATGCGCCACCGTTTGTCCCTTGCGCAACGAACCGCGGCGCAACCGTCCAATCAGAATCTTTCCTTTGTAATCGTCGTACACCGTGTTCGTCACCAGCAACTGCGCCGGACCGTCGGGGTCGACCTCTGGACCGGGAATCTGATCGAGAATGGCTTCGAACAGCGGCTCGAGCGAGTCATGGATTTTGAGCGGTGAGCGTCCAGCGACCCCTTTGAGCGCATTGGTGTAAATTGTGGCAAACTCGGCCTGCTCGTCGGTTGCGCCTAGTTCGACGAAGAGATCGAACGTTTCGTTGACGACATGGTTTGGGCGGGCATTGGGGCGGTCGATCTTGTTGACGACCACGATAGCCCGGTGGCCAGCCTGTAACGCCTTACGCAGCACAAACCGCGTTTGCGGCATGGGACCATCGACTGCATCGACCAGCAGCAGCACCCCATCGACCATATTCATCACCCGCTCGACCTCGCCGCCGAAGTCGGCGTGTCCCGGTGTATCGACAATATTGATCTTGACGTCTCGATACGTGACCGAGGTGTTTTTCGCCATGATGGTAATGCCGCGTTCGCGCTCAAGGTCATTCGAGTCCAGCACACGCTCGGCGACCTGCTGATTATCGCGGAAAATGCGCCCCTGGCGCAGCAACCCGTCGACCAGCGTCGTTTTGCCGTGGTCAACGTGGGCAATAATTGCAATATTGCGGATTTCGTTCCGTCGGATCATCTCATTCACCTGCAAAATGCCCCGGCCATTGCGACCGGGGCGAGACATAGCATACCGAGGGAGCAGTTATTCTCAACATTTCCGATGCCAGTGTACCACAAAACCTGGGGAGCGTCCATGGCACGGGTCGGCTGTCGGCGGACCGGATCATCGCCTGGCACAGCGCCTGGCGGTACACGATGCTCATACTAACGTGCGGTCAGTCAGACAAGATGTTCGAGCGCCGGTTCGCAGGACGTAACGATCCGCAACGCGCATTCGCAATCCGCCCGGCAGCTGAAGCCGCGGGCTACGGTTGCCAAGCCCGCCTGCGCGGGCTGCACCGGGCGATGCCGGATGATGTGCTCAAAAACCATGATTGACTTCACTGCACAAAGCGGTAACCACGAAGGTCACAAAGGGACATAAAGGACATGCGCTTCATGGTTCTTCACCTTCGTGCGCTTCGTGTCCTTGGCGGTGAAGCCTTTGTGCAGTGGACTCATGGTTATCCAAATGGCCGCGTATCAGTATCAGGTTGAGCGGTCTGCCGGTCGTTTCGTGCGAACGCGCCATGGGCGTGGTATACTTATAGTGCATCGCACCATGCCATTGAGGGGACGAGCATGGAGGAAGCGCTCAGGATTGAACTGTTCGGCACACTGACCGTCAAAGTCGATGGTCATCCGTTGCCGGACTCTGCCTGGCGTTCCCGGCAGGAGCGGCGTCTGCTCGCCATTCTCGCCGCAGCGCGTGGACGACTTATCACTGCCGACCGGCTGTATGAGTGGTTATGGCCCGGTTCTGACAACGCCAGCGCAGCGGTGAACCTGCGCAGCGCCATCAGCAGTCTTCGGCGCATTCTCGAACCGGAAGCTGATCGCGCCTCACGCCGCTACATTCTGACCCGTTCCGGCGGGTATGTCTGGAACACGGAGAGCGGCGCGTGGATTGATGTTGATGAGTTCCTCGCACTGACCGAACCCGCCGTCGCCGACGACGTTGTTCCTGCAAAGCGGGAAGCGGAACGCCTGGAGCGCGCCATTGCTCTCTACCGTGGCGATTTTCTCGAAGACGAACAGGATCTTGCGTGGGTCATCATGGAGCGTGAGCGGCTGCGCGCGCGCTACCTCGATGCATTACGGCGACTGGCGGAGATTAAACTCGAACGCGGCGATCCAACCGCAGCAATGGCGCTTGCCGGGCGCGGCATCGCGGTCGCTTCGCTCGCCGAGCCGCTCTGGCGGGTATTAATGCTGGCGCAGGCGCGCGCGGGCGATACGGCGGGCGCGCTTCAGAGTTATGAACGGTACCGGCATCTTCTGGATCACGAACTGGGCGCCGTGCCATCCCCTCAGACACAGGCGCTCCACATGGCGATTCTGCGCGGCGATCTCGGGGGTGAACTGCGGATCGGCAGTCCGCCGTCGCAGGAAAATCAACACGAACGACCGCGCTCAACCGCAGCGCGCGGCGCTGGCGTCCCGCTTCAAGCGGTGCGTCCGCTGCGGTCGATGCCGACGCCGATTGTTGGGCGACAGGAGGAACTGGCATTGCTCCGGCGCTGGCTTGCCAATCTCGATCAGCGTACTGGCGGGATTGTAACGATCGTTGGCGAGGCGGGAATCGGGAAAACGCGCCTGCTGGCGGAAACGTTGCGCATTGCCGCCGACCGTGGCGCTCTGACGATTGAGATTCGCGCGACCTCACTGGAGCAGGGGTTGCCGTTCGCGGCGGTCAGTGAGATGCTGCGTTCGCTGGTGCGCAACGCGCCGGAACAGCGCCTGCGCCAGTTGCCGCAGTTTGCGCTGGCGCAGATCGCCGACCTCTTTCCGGCGCTGCGCGAACGGTTGCCAGACCTGCCGGAGTTGCCGGATGTACCGCCCGATGAGCGCCGAAATCGCCAGATCGAGGGCTTATGCGAACTGGCGCTCGCACTGGCGCGCACACTGCCGCTGGTGATCGCACTCGATGATGCGCAGTGGGCGGATGACGCCACGCTGGCGACGATTGGACGGCTGGCCCGCCAGGCATCGCGTCGGGCATTGCTGATCATTCTGGCGTACCGTGCTGACGAACTCAGTGATAACCCGTCGCTCCATCGCCTGCTCCGCACGCTCGGGCGCGATATGCTGTTGCGCCCGCTGGTGCTCAGCCGTCTCGACGCCGCCGCAGTAGCGGAACTTCTCGCCCTGCTTGCCGGGGTTGAAACCGGACGAGTTGCGCGTCTGGCGCCTCAACTGGCAAGCAGCACCGGCGGCAATCCTCTGGCGCTTATGGTGACGGTGCAGGCGTTGTTGGAGAGTCGTGGCGCCGCGTCGCTTGCCGCATTACTCCCCGATCTTGATGCGGGTGCGCCGTTCCCCGATCCAGCCGAAGCGCCGCAGATGCGCGAACTGGTACGTGCACGCCTCGACCGTCTGCCGGCGGCAGCGCGTGACCTGGCAGAACATCTGGCGCTGATCAACCGTCCGGCGTCACTCGACCTGATTGAGCGACTCGGCGGTACGGACGCCCTCGAAGCCGCACAAATCCTGATCGAGCGCCAGATACTGGTCGAAGATGACGACGCGCACCTTTCGTTCAATCACGATCTGGTGCGTTCGATCACCGCTGCAACCCTCTCGTCGCCGCGACGACGCCTGCTCCATCATCGAATCGGCACAGCAATAGCGGCGCTGGAAAGGCATCTGCCAGAACGCGCCGCCGAAATCGCCTATCACTTTCGGCAGGCGGGCCGCGCAGCCGATCGCGAGACGCTGCGGTATGCAACCGATGCCGGCGATCATGCCCGTCGCGCATTCGGCTATCGCGACGCATTGCGTCACTACGACGCCGCTATCGAGGCAGGCGAGCGTCTCGGCGATGCCGCGCCGGTCGAAGGAGTGCAGCGCGCTTTCGCCGGTCGATTGTTGACATGCGAGACGCTGCTGGACTGGAATGGGCTTGAGGAAACATCGGCGCGCTATGAGCGTTGGGCGACTCAGCATCGTGTAACGCCGCCAACGCTGGTTGCGCCACGTCGGTTGGTGCTGCTGCGTGCACTGATGGGCGACCTGGCAGGCGCTGCCGCGATCAGCGCTGCGCACACGGCGCGGGCGCAAAAAGATGGTTGTATCGAACCACTGCCTTCGATCACCGACATGCTCCGGCGTACAGCATTGATCCTGCAACCCGATACGCTGCTCGTGGCTTCTGAGCGCTCGCGCCGGGAAACGCGCGAGCGTCAAAGCGGCATCGGCGCCCCGCTTTCTCTGCACGCGGATACTGTTTCACGTGAAACACCCGAACCGGGCGTCCAGTTTACCAATCCGCTTTCCATTGGCGACTCTGATGCGGCATGGCGGACATTTCCGTCATTCACGCCGGCCAATCCTGTTCCGGGTAATCCAGCGGAAGAATTGCCTGAACTCCTCGGAGCGGACGAAGCAGCAGCGGCGCTATTCCAGATTGGATGGGCAGCGCTGATGCAGGGGTTGCTGCGCAGCGCGCGCCCGTGCCTGATCCAATCATATGCGCTGGCGGTCGAAACCGGTCAGGCGCCGGCAGCGGTCGTGTCGGCGCTGCAACTGGCGCACCTGAATGCGCTCGCTTGCAAGCCCGACGAAACAACGATCTGGCTGGAACGCAGCCTGGAAACGGCAGCGCGTGCGTCTGAAGCGGCATGGGCGGCGATCTGGCCCCGCATCCATCAAGGGTTTCTCTGGTTGCTCGATGATCGTCTGGCGCTGGCGGAACAGCGCTTTGGCGAAATGACGGCGCGTCTCGCCGGCGCACCGGCATTTCAATCGCACCGCGCCAGTATCGCGGTGGGGATGGGGATGATCGCGCTGGCGCGCGGCGACCTGGCAGGCGCAGACGCCCATTTTCACGAGGCGTTGCGCGTACCGCATCAGTTGTACGGTTTCATCTATGTAAGCGCACACCACGGCATGGCGCGTCTGCTGGCGCTGCGCAACGACCTGCCGCACGCACGCGCGGTGTTGCTGCACGCGCTGCACTACAGCGCCCAACGGGCGCTCCTTCCCGAATATGTTCGCACCGTTATAGAGGTTGTTCGCATCGAACGCGATTTCGGCGATCCAACGCCGATTACCTCTCATTTGCGCGTCGCTGCTCGTCTGGCGCACGATGCCGGGCTTGCGCCGCTCGCTACAGCCGCCTTCGCTCTGTATACCCGTCTCGAGGAGAGTCGCCGTGTCCCTTGAACCGATCACTCGCCACGATGCGCCCGGCGGCGTTCGCATCTATCGCATGCCGCTGCGCGTTTTTCCTGGCCTGACAGCCAACGTCTATGTCGTCATTGCAGGCGATTACACTGCGCTCATCGATACCGGCAGCGGTCTGGGAGACAGCGACGCCGATCTGCGCGCCGCCTTCGCCGCCCTGCGCTCCGACTGGAACGAACGCCTGACCTGGACCGACCTGCGCCGCATTATCATCACTCACGCACATATCGACCACTACGGCGGGTTGACGGCGCTGCGCACCCTGACCGATGCGCCGATCGCGGTGCATGAACTCGACCGGCGTGTGCTGACCCACCACGAAGAGCGGTTCATCCTGGCGCGGCGCGCCCTCGCGGCATTCCTCCGGCGTGCGGGCGTGTCACCGGCAAAACACGCGATGCTGATGCAGTTGTATGGTTGGAGCAAGAATCTCTTCCGCTCGGTCGATGTCGCAACCATTTTTCGTGAGGGAGATGTGATCGACGATCTCTTCCGCGTCTATCACGTCCCTGGTCACTGTCCGGGACAGGTCTGTCTGCAGATCGGCGATATTCTGCTCAGCGCCGACCACCTGCTGCCGCAGACCTCGATCTTCCTGCCGCCGGAGAGCATCACTCTCTCCACCGGTCTCGACCATTACCTCAGAGCGCTACGCGCGATCGATGCACTATCGGGCATTCGCCTGGCGCTCGGCGGTCACGGCGCCCCTATCGAGGATCTGCACGGCTGGATTGAGCGTATCATCGGCGTGCAGGAGCAGCGCCTCGATCATGTGCGCGCTCTGTGCAGCGAACCGCGCACGATTGCTGAGTTGACCGCAGCGCTCTACCCCGGCGTCGCCGGGTATGACGAATTGCTGGCGCTGCAAAAAGCCGGGGCGTATGTCGAGTATCTCGATATGCGCGGCGAACTGACCATCGCTAATCTTGCCGATGTTGACCTCGACGAAAGCGCCGCGCCGCGCTACTGGCGGGGGTAAGGTTTGTTAGGCGTTGAATGTTGAAGGTGGGAAGGTGGCAGGTGGTCGTTGTACGCTGCCCGTTGGGGGTGGGCAGGTGCGGCACGGCGTGAGGCGCGGGACAAGAGGCGAGAAGGTTGCAGGGGGAAGGTTGAATGTGGTCGTTGCACGTTGCACGTTGAAGGTGGGAAGGTGGCAGGTGGGAAGGTGGCAGGTGCACGTTGAACGTGGGAAGGCGGAAGGTGACTCTAACTTCTAACTTCTAACTCCTAACTCCTAACTCCTAATTCCTGACCCCTCATTGTAGCGTATAATCAACACGAAACATCGCGCAAAGGAGAGGTGCATGCTGGCGCCCGACATGCTCGTCCATGGTCGATACCGCATCATCCGCGCCATTGGCAAAGGAGGCATGGGCGCCGTCTATGAAGCGTTCGACCTGCGGTTGCAAAGTCCGGTTGCGCTCAAGCAGATGATTGTCGAGGGCGAGCAACTGAGCCGCGCGTTTGCACGAGAAGCGCAGTTGCTCGCGTCGCTGCGCCATCAGGCGTTGCCGCGCGTTATTGACCACTTTGTTGATGATCAGGGTCAGTTTCTGGTCATGGAGTTCATCCCCGGTGATGATCTTGTAACACTGCTGCAACAGCGCGGCGCGCCGTTCCCCGTCGATCAGGTGTTGTCCTGGGCGGATACCTTGCTGGATGCGCTCAGTTATCTCCATTCGCAGCAACCGCCGGTCGTCCACCGTGACATCAAGCCGCAGAACATGAAGTTGACCCCGCGCGGCGAGATTATTCTGCTCGATTTTGGGTTGGCGAAGGGCGCCACAGCAGCACAGACTCGCTCGATGACCGGCAGCGTCTTCGGGTATACGCCGCAGTACGCGCCGCTGGAGCAGATCAAGGGGTCCGGCGCCGAGCCGCAGAGTGATCTCTACTCGCTGGGGGCGACACTCTACAACCTGATCACCGGCTCGCCGCCGCCTGACGCATTAACGCGCGCTGCTGCGACGATCACCCGTGAACCTGATCCGCTTGAACCCGCTTACCGTTTGAATCCGGCAGTGCCAGAAGATATCAGCGCTATCCTGAGCCAGGCGCTTGCGCTCGATCCGGCAGCTCGATTCGCCAGCGCTGACGCCTTGCGCCGCGCGTTACGTCAGGCGCGCGGGCTATCGGCGTCACTGCCCGCAGTTGATGCAACCATCGTTGTTGGGCGACAGAAGATCGCCGATCAACCCTATGCTGCATCGCCAGCATCCGACAGGCAGGCGACCGTGCCGGTCGGTGCGATCCGGGCGATCCGGGCGGATGCACCGCTATCCACACCGTCGCCGGCGCCACCGTCGGCCGCGCCTTCCCAACGCCGTGGACCGGGAGTCTGCGGCTTCCTGGGGGTCGTCACGCTGATCATTGCCGTCGTTGCTATCGTCGGCATTGTCTATATTGTGCGTCAGATTGGCCAGGGCATTCAGCAAGGGATCAGGTGATGGAACAGGTCTCCACCGTCGCGCCAACGGTTCTTGCTGCACAACAGACGCTGGAAGCGGTTTCGACACAGGCAGCGGCGGGTATTGGAGAGCAGGCGACCGCACTCGCGCCGACGCTGGAGGCTATGCAGCAAACGGTTGTTGCCGCAGCGACGACCGTTGTCGAAGAAGCGCCGTTTCCGCCGGGCGAAGGACGACCGGACACGGTCGTCCCCTACCGGATGAATGAGATGATTAGCGGCGAAATAACGGCTCCGAACGTTCGATTGGGGTATGACTTCGTCATCGATGCGCCGCAGCAGATCTTCATCGAAACCCGGAAGTACACCCGCGGGATGGAGCAGGTCAAAGTCATCCTGATTGAACCGACAGGGGGACGGGTGCTCAGTACCTGTCTGGGATGCGGTCATCCCGGTCTCCAGTCGCTTCGGCGCCCCGGCAGATATACCCTGGTGATCGGCGGGACATCAAATGCCGGCACGGGTGCGTTTGAGATGCAGATCTATGATGTGCCGCCGCCGCAGCGCTTTGAGATCACGCTCGACGCCGGCATTGGCGCCGGTCTTCCGAACGCGGACGCCGGGCAGATTATGTCGCCCGGCGCGCACCAGGAGTATATCTTCGAGGGACGCCCCGATCAGACGATCTTTATTGTCACCCGGCGCCGTGACCCGGCGCTCAGCCAGGTGCGTCTCAGACTGATCGACCCGATTGGCGGCGAGGTGTTCGCCACCTGTCTGGGATGCGGCAACCCGGGGGCGCGCACCCTGAAGCGCGCGGGGCGGTATATCCTGGTTGTGGGCAGTGACCGCGATCCTGCCGTCGGCGCCTATGAACTGGGCGTCTATGATGTCCCGCCGCCACGTGAGTTCACCATCGGCATCGATACGGTGATCGCCGGTGATCAGCCGGCGCCTGGTGCAGGACGCATCGAAACCCCAGGAGCCAGAAATGTCTACCTGTTCGAGGCGCAGGCCGGGCAGCAGGTTGTTGTGACGGTTACGAAATATGACCGGGAAGTATCACAGTTGTCTCTCACGCTGCACGCTCCTTCCGGCAAAGAGGTGTTCGCCACCTGCCTGGGGTGCGGCGACCCCGGCGAGCAGACCCTTCCTGAAACCGGCGTCTACCGTCTGACCGTGGGCAGCAATGCACACGAGGGCGTTGGCGCGTTTGAACTGCGGATGGCGTCGGCGAAATGATGACGGATCAGGTCTCCATCCGTCGATCAATACGCAAGATCTCGATGAGAAATGGGATTTCCAGTTGCTCTCTGTCAAAAAGTGTAGTAGAATATCAGCGACTTGCACAATACGGGTGTCTGTCGTGAGCAGTAAAGCGCAGAGTTGCCCGCACGCAAGAAGACAGGACCAGCTTTCGTTCATTCCAATGTCCTGAGGAGGACCTGAATGGCTAGCAGAACCGAGGAGATGGTTCGGCATCTCAAGGCCTTGCAGATGAACACGCCCGACATTGAGGCGTCTGCTGTCGTGAGTGTAGACGGCCTGATCATGGCCTCGGCGCTGCCGGCTGATGTAGAAGAGGATCGCGTCTCCGCGATGAGCGCCGCCATGTTGTCGCTTGGTGAGCGGATCGCGAACGAACTGAAGCGCGGGCAGCTTGATCAGGTGTTCGTCCGTGGCGAAGAAGGATATGTCGTGCTGGTGTCCATCGGAGACGAGGCGGTGCTGACCGCGCTCGCCGCCAGCAAGGCAAAACTCGGCCTCGTCTTCCTCGAGATGAAGCGCACCGCAAATGAGTTATTGAGCCTGGTATAAGCGCTCGTTTCTGTACAGGTATGACCGGCGAGGTCGGATCAGCGATCCCTCCTCGCCGCTTTTTTCTGTTACGCCATGCGAAAAACCATTACCGACATTCAGCAGATGAAGACGCGCGGCGAGCCGATTGCAATGCTGACCGCCTACGATGCGATCACTGCTGCGCTGTTCGATGCCGCCGGCATTCCCATGGTACTGGTCGGCGACTCGCTCGGCGATAATGTGTTGGGCTTCGGTTCGACCATCCCGGTGACCCTCGACGATATGGTGCGCCATACGGCTGCCGTGGCGCGCGGGGCGCAGTCGGCGCTGATCGTCGCCGATATGCCCTTCCTGACCTACGCAACGCTGGAGATGGCGGTTTCTGCGGCGCGCCGGTTGATGCAGGAAGGGGGTGCACAGGCGGTTAAGCTCGAAGGCGGGCAGACGATGACGCCGGTCATCCGCCGCCTGGTTGAATGTGGCGTTCCGGTTATGGGGCATCTGGGGTACACGCCGCAATCGGCGCACGTCTTTGGGAAAGTGCGGGTGCAGGGACGCTCCGCTGCTGCCGCCCGTCGCTTGATCGAGGATGCCCTGGCGCTCGAAGAAGCCGGCGCGTTTGCGCTGGTGCTTGAACTGGTTCCGGCACAACTGGCTGCGGCGATTACCGAACGCCTGCGCATTCCGACTATTGGCATCGGCGCCGGTCCGCACTGCGACGGGCAGGTGCAGGTGTCCACCGATATGCTCGGGTTGCGTGACGATTTCAAGCCGCGCCACGCGCACCGCTTCGCAGAATTGGCGCCGATCATCCGTTCCGCCGCTGCCGCCTATATTGCCGCTGTTCGTGAGCGCAGCTTCCCCGCTACCGAACACAGCAGCCGGATGAATGATGAGGAACTGCGCGCCGCCCTGGAAGGATTATCGTGAGGCGCTATGCGCGTCATTGCTACGATTGAGGAATTCCGCGCGGCGCGCGCCGCCCTCCACGGCACAGTGGGTCTCGTGCCAACGATGGGGTATCTGCATGAAGGGCATCTCTCACTCGTGCGCCGCGCCCGTGCCGAGAACGATAACGTCATCACGACGATCTTCGTCAACCCGACCCAATTCAGTCCCGCAGAGGACCTGGCGCGCTATCCGCGCGATCTGCCACGTGATCTGGCGCTCCTCGAAGCCGAAAAGGTTGATCTCGTCTTCGCGCCGGACGTTGCCGAGATGTATCCGCCTGGGTTCGGTACGTTCGTCGATGCCGGACCGATTACAGCGCCGCTGGAAGGCGCGGCGCGCCTCGGTCATTTCCGCGGCGTCGCTACGGTGGTGTGTAAACTGTTCAATATTACCACGCCGCACCGCGCTTACTTCGGCCAGAAAGACGCGCAGCAAACGCTTGTCATCCGCCGGATGACCCTCGACTTGAACCTCCCTGTCGAAATCGTCGTCTGCCCGATTGTGCGCGAGCCGGACGGTCTGGCAATGAGCAGCCGCAACGTCTACCTGAACCCCGAGGAACGCCGTGCGGCGACAGTGCTGTTTCGCGCGCTGCAAGCGGCGCAGGACCGCTTTCGCGCTGGTGAACGCAATGGTGATGCGTTGCGCGCAGCTATGCGCGCTGTCATCGATGCCGAACCGCTGGCGCGCGCCGATTATGTTAGCGTCGCCGACCTGGACGACCTGCACGAACTGGAGGAAGTGACCGCTCGCGCGCTGGCGTCGCTCGCCGTGCGCATCGGAACAACGCGGCTGATCGATAATTGTCTTCTCGAGGTGAGAGGGGAGAGGGGAGAGAGGAGAGAGGAGAGGGGAGAGGGGAGAGAGGAGAGGGGAGAGAGGAGAGGGGGTATGTGACCTTTGAGGTCTCCGCCGCTGATCGAGGTCTGCTACGGAACCTCGCTGGCGGAACGGTCCCTGTTCCTGGTCTGTGCGTATCTTGACCTCAAAAGTCTGGTAGAAGGCAAAGTGGAGGGTGAAATATCCTGCCCCTTACCCCTCATCTCAGGTTCTCGGCGCTATGGAGGTTCTCTATGACCATTAACCTGGCTGATCTGATCCGCAATGTTCCCGATTTTCCCGTTCCCGGCATTCAGTTCAAAGACATTACCCCGCTGCTGCAACATGGTGCAGCGTTCAAACAGGTGATCGACACGCTGGCGGCGCGTTACGAAGGGCGTGCGCTTGATGCTATCGTCGGGGTCGAGTCGCGCGGCTTTATCTTCAGCGCACCGCTCGCGTACCGCCTCGGAATTGGATTGGTGCCGATCCGCAAGCCGGGTAAACTGCCATGGGAGACTTTTGTGGTCGAATACGATCTGGAGTACGGCTCGAACAAACTCGAGATGCACCGCGACGCTCTGGCGCCTGGCGCGCGTGTCGTCGTCATTGATGATGTGCTCGCCACCGGCGGAACGGTTGCTGCAGCATGCCAGCTGGTCGAAACGGCTGGCGCCGTTGTCGAAGAAGTGGCGTGCCTGATCGAATTGCTGTTTCTCAAGGGGCGTGAGCGCCTGGCAAACTATCCCTTCTTTTCGATGATTCAGTACTGATCACGCGCGATCATGCACATCGTTCGGTTGATCCTGATCGCGGCGCTGCTGATGTCTTGTGGCGCGACCCCGACTGTCGTGGCGCCGCCGGTGATCACCTCGTCCCCTGTCGTTGCCACGTTACTGCCTGCGCCCACCTCGCTACCCACTGCTACGCCTACTGCCACCCCCCTGCCCACGGCTACCTCGACACCGACTGCCACCGCCATGCCCACTTCCACCCCGTCGCCTACGGCTACGCCAGCGCCGGTTCGCGCCGGTCCGCTCCAGTTTGGCGTTGCGGCGCACCTGTTCTATACCTCGCGCCGGTTGCCGCTACAACGCGCCAGAGAAGCGGGGTTTGGCTGGATCCGTCAGCAGATCCACTGGAAGGACCTGGAAGGTCCGCCAGGACGCTATGCGTGGGGGGAACTGCCCGCTGTCGTCGATGCCGTCAATGATGCGAAATTGCGCCTGCTCATCACGATTGTGCGCGCGCCAGCGTTCTACTCGCGCGGAACCTACGGCATGCCGGATGACCCGGAGCGCCTGGGCGATTTCGTCGATGCGCTGGTGCGACGATTTCCCGGCACGATCCACGCTATCGAAATCTGGAACGAACAAAACCTGGCGCACGAAAATGGCGGTCGCGTCACTATCGACGATGCGGGGAAATACGTCGAACTGCTCTGCGCTGCCTATCCGCGCATCAAAGCGCTCGACCCATCGATTGTCGTCCTGGCGGGCGCCCCGTCTTCAACCGGCATTACGGATGTGCGCATTGCAGTGGACGACATGGCATACTATTCAGCCATGTACGCCTATCGAGACGGTGTCATTCGGGAGTGTATGGACGCACAAGCGGTGCATCCCGGCGGCGCGGCGAACCCGCCGGACACCCTCTGGCCGATCAATCCGAGCACCGCGCGCGGTTGGACCGACCATCCCACGTTCTATTTCCGCCACGTCGAGAATGTGCGGCGGATCATGGTCGCGTATCGGCTGGGAGACATCCCGATCTGGATCACCGAATTCGGCTGGGCGACACGCAACACAACGCCAGGGTTCGAGTATGGAAATCAGGTGTCATTCGAGCAGCAGGCGGAGTACATTGTCGGCGCGATGCGGTTGACCGAAGAGCAGTATCCGTGGGTTGAGGCGATGGTTCTCTGGAACCTCAATTTCGCCATCCTGCGCGCGCGCAGTGGCCAGCCATTGCACGAACAGGCGTCGTTTGCCATTCTCAACGCCGACGGCAGTCCGCGCCCGGCATTCATCGCCATTCAACAGTATCTCAGCGAGGCGAGAGGGGAGAGGTGAGAGGGGAGAGGCGAGAGGCGAGAGGGGAGAGGGGAGAGGGGAGAGGGGAGAGGCGAGAGGCGAGAGGCGAGAGGCGAGAGGCGAGAGGCAAGGGATCATCTGTAGCGGCGTTGCACCGCACTGCTACGGTGCACGTGGGAAGGTTACAGGCAGGAGTGCGCTGGTGTGACGCCCGTTACGGCAACGGTTACGGGCGTCGCACCGCGATGCCCGTGCGACAGTATGGCTGAACGTCGAACGTTTTTGTCACACAAAGGCGCAGAGGTTGCGGGTTAGCGAGTAGGGGCGCGGCGCTGGCGCGCCTACAGGGACGACGAGCGCCGGTGTTGAAGGTGGTCAATCACACAAACGCGCAAAGGCGCAAAGGTTGCAGAATCGAAGGTGCAAAGTGAGCAGGTGGGAAAGGGGAAAGTGTTGAAGGGTGAACATCTCTAACCCTTAACCCCTACCCTCTAGTTCTCGGTTCTCGGAGGCACACCGTATGGAGAACGACTTCGAACGCATGTCGTCGTGGTCGCCGGAAGAACTGCAACGATTGAACAAACAGTTCGAGATCCAACCGCCCGAAGCGCTCTTGACCTGGGCAGTGCATACGTTTCGTCCCCGCATCGCGTTGACGTGCAGTTTCAGCGGACCGTCGGGGATGGTTCTGCTCGATATGGTTGCACGACTCAATCTGGATATTACGGTGGTTTTCCTGGACACGGACCTCCTCTTTCCCGAAACGTATGAACTCGCCGACATGGTCGAGCGTCGCTACGGCATCCCGATCCAGCGTCGTCGCCCTGCCCTGTCGATCGAGGAGCAGGATCGCCAGGAAGGACCACACCTCTATGCGCGTGACCCGGATCGCTGCTGCCAGTTGCGCAAAGTGGCGCCGCTCGCCGAAACACTGCGTTCCTACGATGCCTGGATCAGCGGCATCCGCCGCGATCAGTCAGTCACACGCGCAACCATCGACCTGCTGGAGTGGAACACACGCCATAACCTGGTGAAGATCAGTCCGCTGGCTTTCTGGACCGACCAGCAGATTTGGGGATATATCCACCGTTACCAGGTGCCGTACAACCCGCTGCTCGACCGGGGTTATCCGAGCATTGGCTGTATGCCCTGCACCCGTCCCGCCGACGCGAAAGATGCGCGTGCAGGGCGCTGGGTCGGGTTCGCCAAAACTGAGTGCGGGTTGCATACCGCATAATTTGGCAGGCGCGCACAGGTCTGGTACCATGCGCGGCATGCTATGGAGCATCTCAGATCTGCACCTCTCCTTTGCCCGACCCAAGCCGATGGACATTTTCGGCAGTCGCTGGAAGGATCACCCGGAGCGCATCGCCGCCGCCTGGCGTGCGCGCGTCCGTCCCAATGATGTGGTGTTGCTTGCCGGCGACACGTCATGGGCGATGAAATTGCAGGATGCGCTGGTCGATCTGGAATGGCTTGCGGCGCTGCCAGGGCGAAAGATCATCTCACGCGGCAACCACGATTACTGGTGGAGTTCGGAGCGCACCAATCGCGTGCGTCGTGCGCTGCCTCCAGGGATCGACATCCTCGAAGCGAGCGCCATCGACATCGGCGCAGCGGTCGTCTGCGCCACACGCGGCTGGAACGCACCAGAAACGCCCGGCTTCCAGGAGTCGGTTGATCGACCATACTACGAACGTGAACTGGCGCGCCTCGACAGAGCGCTCGCAGAGGCGCTGCGCCTCGCAGAAGGCAGGCGCCCTATTGTGGTGATGATCCACTTCCCCCCGTTCGCCGCGCGTCGCCCCACCGAATTTGCACGCCGGATTGCGGCGGCAAAGGCGGCTGCGTGCATCTATGGGCACCTGCACCGTCCCGAAGATTGGGCAGCCGCGACACAGGGGATCGTTGACGGTGTGTACTATCAGTTGACCGCGTGCGACTACCTGGGGTTTGGACCGGTGGCGGTGCGCGGGTTGCCGCTTCCTCTTGATTCCTGAGCAGCGATTCGGCGTATGAAGCACCCCGCAGCCTGAGCGTGTCAAAGGGCGGCGGGCATGCCGTTGGAATACCCGAATCCATGAGTCGCCAGGCGGAGTGCGGATAGCGGATTGATCTCTGCGCCAGGAATAAAAGAACAGATGCGCTAAAATCCTGGACAAAACCGGGATCGAGCGGTATACTGTGCATAGCAAATACGCAGGCAGGGCGACACCCGGCGGCTTCCATGCCGCCGTTGATCATGTTCAGGAGATTGTATGGAAATCGGGATCGTCCGAACGCGCAACATTACTGAAGAAATGCGCAGCGCCTACCTGGATTATGCGATGAGCGTAATTGTATCGCGCGCGCTTCCCGATGCACGTGACGGGTTGAAACCGGTCCAAACGCGCATCCTCTACGGGATGTGGGACATGGGCATTCGGGCGAATCAGCCGTTCAAGAAATGCGCCCGCATCGTCGGCGAAATCCTGGGTAAAATGCACCCCCACGGCGACAGCGCCGTCTACGATGCACTGGTGCGTCTGGCGCAGCCCTGGAATATGCGCTACCCGCTTGTCGAGGGGCAGGGCAATTTCGGCAGCGTCGACGGCGACCCGCCGGCGGCAATGCGCTACACCGAAGCGCGCCTGACGCCAATTGCCGAAGAAATGCTCGCCGATATCGAGAAGAACACCGTCGATTTCCGCGACAATTTCGACGGTCAGTACCGCGAGCCGGTCGTCCTGCCGGCGCGTATTCCCAACCTGCTGCTCAACGGCGCCGCCGGCATCGCCGTCGGTATGGCGACGAATATCCCGCCGCACAACCTGAGCGAAGTCTGTGATGCGATCGCCTACCTGATCGACACCCCTGATGCCACGGTCGAAGACCTGGTGAAAATCCTGCCCGGTCCCGACTTTCCTACGGCGGGCATGATCCTCGGTACGGAAGGGATCATGAATGCCTACAGCACCGGGCGTGGTCATATTATTATTCGTGCAAAAGCGCACATCGAAGAGGCGGCGCGCGGCGCCTTCCATATCGTCGTGACCGAACTTCCCTACCAGGTCAACAAAGCCCGTCTCCAGGAGCGCATCGCCGAACTGGCGCGCGACCGCAAGATCGAAGGCATCCGCGACGTGCGCGACGAGTCCGACCGCAGCGGCATGCGGCTGGTCATTATTCTGAAGCAGGATGCACAGCCGAAGAAGGTGCTGAACGCGCTTTACAAGCACACGCAAATGCAGACGACGTTTGGCGTCAATATGCTGGCGCTTGTCGAGGGGGGGCGGCAGCCGCGTTTGCTGACGCTCAAACGTTTGCTTCAGGAGTACATCGATCACCGCCGCGAAGTCATCCGACGCCGTACCGAGTTCGACCTCGACAAGGCGCGTGCGCGCGCCCACATCCTCGAAGGTCTCAAGATAGCGCTCGACAATCTCGACGCGGTGATCACGACCATCCGCAATTCACGTGCGCGCGATAATGCGCGCACGAACCTGATGAACGGGTTTGCGTTGAGCGAGGCGCAGGCGAACGCGATTCTCGAGATGCAACTGGGACGGCTCGCCGCGCTCGAACGCCAGCGGATCGAGGAGGAGTACCGCGAGGTTATTCAACTGATCGGCGAACTCGAGGATATTCTGGCGAACCCGCGCAAGATTTTGCATCTCATCAAGCAGGACCTCGCCGATCTGAAGGCGAAGTATGGCGATGCCCGTCGTACCCGCATCGTTCCCGAAGCCAACGGCGAAGTGAGCGACGAGGACCTGATCCCCGATGTCAGAGTGCTGATAACCCTCACCGACCGCGGGTATGTCAAACGTCAGTCGCCCGACGTCTATCGAACGCAGCGGCGCGGCGGGCGCGGCATCCGCGGCGCCGTCACCCGCGAACAGGACGTGGTGCGCCATATTCTTGCCGCCAATACGATGGATGACCTGCTCTTCTTTACCGACCGCGGCAAGGTCTATCAGATTAAGGCGCATGAATTGCCCGACGCCAGCCGTACCGCCAAAGGGTTGCCGCTGGTCAACCTGATTTCGCTCGAACCAGGCGAACAGGTAACCTCTGTGCTGGCAGTGCCCGACTTCGAGAAGGCGGAATACCTGATTATGGCAACGGTGCGCGGCAAAATTAAGCGCACGTCGATCAAGGAGTACAGCCAGGTGCGTTCCAACGGACTGATCGCCATCGGTCTCGAAGAAGGCGATGAACTCGGCTGGGTGGCGATGACCCAGGGGCACGAGGATGTGCTGCTCACCACAGCGCGTGGGCAGACGATTCGCTTCCGCCAGGAAGAGGTTCGTCCGATGGGACGACCGGCGACTGGCGTCATTGGCATTGCGCTCGCCGAAGGGGATCGCGTTGTCTCGATGGACCTGGTGCAGGAGAACGCGGCGTTGCTGGTAGTGACCGCGCAAGGCTATGGCAAACGCACCGATCTGGAGGAATACCCGATCAAAGGACGCGCCACCGGCGGCGTCATCACCATCCGGCTCCGCCCTGGAGATGAGGTTGCGGTTGCGCATGTGGTGCACGGGCACTCGTTGCTGACCATTATCACGGAGGGTGGTATGGTGATGCGCACCGAAGCCAGCGGCATTTCGATGTTCGGGCGCAACACCCAGGGGGTGACGATTGTCAGCCTGGCGCCGAATGATCACGTGGCGGCGCTGTGTGTCGAGGAGCCGGACGAGAATGAGGAGCGGAGCGACCGCGTGCTGATTGACCCGACGCAGGGGTGACCGTCATTTATGCAGCGGCATCTCGTTGTAGGTGCGCCCCTCCAGTTCACGACCGGTCAGGTCCTTCCGCACCCCGCCCCACTGCTTGAAGAAGAAGGGCGTCCGCGCGCGACGACACTGATCCAGGATCGAAAGCGCCCATTTCTTGCGCATCGGGCGCGCGCCCGGACCTGACTCGCCGCCAACGATCACCCAGTGAATCCCGTCGAGCGGCAGATCGTCGAGCGGACCCAGCAGCGGCTCGCACGACAGGAAGCGCACATGCGCCGGGACGGTTCGGAGATCGTGAATCCGGTGAAGCACGCGCTGATTCTCAACGCTGACCCCCATCCAGATATTCGGCGTCCAGTCGAGACGCGGCGCCATCTCGCGCAGGCGTGCACTGCGTTTTGTCAGGATCTGAAACGTATGGTGGGGGCACTCGTGCATCACGGCAAATACACGCTGGATGAACTCCTGCGGTACGTCTTCGTGAAACAGATCGCTCATCGAGTTGACGAAGATCATCCGCGGCTGCCGCCAGCGCTTCGGCAGGTCGAGCACGGCGGGATGCAGCCGGACGGCGAAGCCGTCGCGGTAGCGGACGCTGCCCATTGCCTGAAGCCGCAACGCAAGGCGCTCGGCGTAGCAGTGTTTGCATCCGCTGCTGACTTTCGAGCAGCCCGTTACCGGATTCCATGTCGCTTCGGTCCACTCGATGTGGGAGTGTTCAGCCATGCTCACTTGCTCAGAATATCTTGGGCGATCTTGATAGCTGTCTGTGACCCCTTTGGATTGCCCGACGCAAAACAGAGCAAATAGAGTGGATTATTACAAGAATTGCGCAGGGGCAAGGGATTTTCTGCCACTCCGTGGAAAATCGTCTTCAGTCATTCGACGAAGAAACGCCCGATCAGTTCAAAATCAGCCTCTTTCTCATAGGACTCTTCCTCACCAAAGAACGTGAGCTGTTTCTTTTGAACATAAAACTCTCTCTTCCAAGCATCAGTGCCTGAAATTCTGGTCAACGCATCAGCCCACGCGCCGGTTGGCGGCGCTTTTTTCGTCAGCAGACGATTGACCGCTACACCCAAGGGAAACAGAAACCATAGATCTATTGCTTTGGTTCGAGCCAATGCCTCGATCAAATCCCAGGATACCTGCATGCCATAAGGGTCAAGGAAAACCACGGCGCGAGAATATCGCCAGTCTTGCTCAGCGCACCACTGCGTGAGATATTTATTGGCGTCCTCTTCGACAATCTCGATCTGTTTGTCACGAAAATCGCGTTTGAGTTGTTGCAGCGCCTGCGCCCTCGCCGGATCGCGTTCGATAAGCAGGTATTGCTTGAACGGCGGCTCGACTCTGAGCGCAATGCGCGCGCTGCCGTCGAGAAACGCAGCCGCTTCGGGTTCTTCCAGTTCAGGAAAGAGGGGCGATTGATAATTCGGTTGCGTCTTCCTGGCGCGGTACCCTGTTCCGGCAAAGGCATCCACATAGATGGTTTTCAGTTTTCGTGCGCGCTCGTTCTTATTAAAAATCGTTGTGTATGCCGCCAGGTACTTCCGCAATCGCTCTAACTTATCGTCTGTCCAGTCGCCGCCAAAGGTATGAGGGGTCATACAGTTGCTCCGATATGTCTAGTACAATTGTACTGCAACATGTACGATAGGTCAACCATCTTCCACCTCTCGCATGTCCGTCACTCCTCCCACTGCTGCCAGCATATCACACAGGGCACCGTGGTGTCGTGCGTGTGCGCGATGATCGCGCCGGGGCCAGCGGTGTCGCTAATGTCGTGCATCAACGTGGCGATGGCGCGCATCTCACGACAAGCAGCGCACTGCGTCGGGCAGCGCCTGTTGCAGTCCATCGCTCGAGTGTTGACCGATAGGGTCGAAACGGGTGTGAGAGATTTTTTCGATTTCTACGTTTCCATGAGTGACGTAAGTAAAATATGCGCTGTTCGACCGAGAGGTGCTTTGAGTGGCACATATGGGGGTTGATACATGGATATCAGTCCAGACACGCTCATTTTTCAAGTTTCACTATTCGAGAAAGATGAATCAATGCTCGTTGAAGCAGCGAAACAAGACCGGGCTGCTTTTGGTGTGTTGTACTATCGCTATGCCTCTCGTGTCTATAAGTACTTACGAACGCGCCTCGACAATGATGATGACGCAGCCGATCTTACACAACAGGTTTTTTTACAGGCTTTCACGGCGCTTCCAAAATATAAAAATCGCGGAATCCCTTTTTCTGCATGGTTGTTTCGTATTGCTGCTAATGCTGTCACTGATGTTAGACGTCGCAAGCATTCAACGATAGAATTGGAGAAAATTCCCGAGACTCAACATCCACTCGCCGAGCAATCGGTTGAAGGTGCGATCTTAAGAAATGAAGCCGTTTTAAGGATTCAGCGATTACTAAACGATCTAGAGTCTTCATATCGAGAAGTTGTACTGCTTCGCTTTATTGCGGGTCTAACAGTACGCGAAATTGCGACAGTTCTGGAAAAAAGCGAGGCCACCGTATACCGTTATCTGTCCGATGCTTTGAATATCCTGAAGGAGAGGATGGACGATGAGACAGACGAAAATGCATGACAGGTATCATGATATTCAAGATCTGGTATCTGATCCGGAGATGGCTCGTGTAGTCGAGTATCTCGAAAGATCTTCACGCGCAATAGAGGTGCCTTTTTTGAAACCTCCGCTCGATATTGAGCAAAGTAATCGTCTTTCGTCGAACAAGAAGATGTATAAAAATTTCTATGGAAGTAGGAACCTTCGTCCGTTGATTGGTATTCTGATGTTCTTGCTTGCGATTTTTTTAACCGGATCATCTTTAGGGGTGTTTTCGATTCTTGATCGAGCTTTTCTTTCTGAACCGGAAACAGCCGGTATTATCATCGGTAATCAGGGTCAAACTGTGTCTTTATCCCAGTCATTTGATGGTTTTACTGTGACCGTCGAGCGGGTATATGCCGACGAGAAGCAGATTATTGTGGGGTATACAGTAAGTGGTCCTCCTGAAAGAAAATTTAGTAATTTTGCACTCTTTGGAACTTATTCTTATGATGAAAATAGATTGATTGCGACGATGCCCCTTCTTTTTGATGATGAAGGGAGATTATACCTGGCAAGTTCTACTTCTTGGGGTTCTGGGGTATATGATGGTTATGGCGGGTATATACTGAAGTATGAGATCGATGATCTAAAGGAATCCGTTGAAAAGCTGAATCTCAGGCTGGAAGCAAATGCTCTGCAAGCTATTGAGATTATGCCGGCAACGAACGAGACGCGAACCTTGATCATCCATCATCCGTTCGTGTACGACTTCACCGTGGGAATTACCCGAAGATAAATAGAAAATCTCCTGGTGCATCATCGCAAGATGTGCTGGAAGTCGTATCTTATCCGCCAGAATACGAAAAGGAGGAACACCATGACTCTCAAGCCAACGCTGTTCACCATCATCATCGGGTTGTTGCTGGTCATAAGCGCTCTCGTGAGCACAAGCGAATCGCGTCTCTCGATAAGCAATGCACAAGAACAGGGTGAGCACTGCGTCGTGTATGCCGAAGCAACGGCGCCTGGAAGCAGCGCTGCGCCGGTCATCTGGCGCGGGTGCTATCCGACCTTTGCTGAGGCCATCGCGGTTGCAACCGATGGCGGGCAGCTTCCTCCGTCCTCTTCCGAGGATAATCCGACAGACGCGCAGAGCGCTTTCCCCGCTGCTTCGAGTGTGGCGCCACCGGTTTCGGAGTCGAACTCAGACGCGGATGAGAGCCGGTCCCTTCCAGGCGGCGTTTCAGCACAGGGTGAGCACTGCGTCGTGTATGCCGAAGCAACAGCGCCTGGAAGCAGCGCTGCGCCGGTCATCTGGCGCGGGTGCTATTCAACCTTTGCTGAAGCCATCGCGGTTGCAACCGATGGACGTGTGCATCTTCCTCCTTCAGCCTCGCCTGATGATCTATCGGACGACATGCTGCATAGCCAATCAGCAACCGATGTACACCCCGCACAAAGCAGCTTTGTGCTCACTATCGAGTATGACGACACCAACTATAGAGGCGCATCTCTGACTACAACCGGCAATATGCCCTGCCCTTCGGATGGATCGGCGTTTCTGCTTCCGTCTCTTGGCGCCTGGGACAACCGGATAGAGTCGGTGCGACTCTATAGCAACTGTAATCGGGCATTTCATTATGAAAATGAGAGTTATGGCGGCAATTACGGTGATTACCGCTCAGATACGCCTGATATGACTTCTATGCGCAATCAGACCTCGTCACTCAAGATATGTCAGAATTGTCTGGCCCGGTAGACTTCGACGCGGCAGGATCGATGTTCACACGATATGCACGAATACCCGCATTTCTGATAGAATTATTCGACTACTGATGTCAGAAAGGAAGGGATGCAGAAAGTTGCCTCCCTTCCTTTTCAGTGCTTTCACTGCTGTTGAAGACGAAGCCTCTTGCACTGCCGGGTGCTGCGCTTCCTTCTCGCACCGCACACGTGTGCGGATATGGTACAATGATGCTGTGCAGAATCGCCTGACCGCCACACCCGTCCCGACAACCGGACGCGCCAGGGAGGACCCGCGATGACCCAGACGACCATCCCCGCCGAGCCGCCGGATGCGGCGCCCGCCGACGATCCCTTCCGCTACGGCTGGCGCTTCGTGCCGCGTCCAACCCCCGATGATCCCCATCACCTGGAACAGGTTCCGCTGACGCTGGAGGATGTCCTGCACCCTGAAGTGGGAGATTTCATCGTGCATAGCGACCGCCACGAGACCGACCGGATGTATCTCACCGCCGTGCTGCGCGCGCGCCTGGAGGAGTCGGGTGCGGCGATTGTGCTCAGCGATGTACGTGTCGCGTGGGACGTTCCCGACCTGCGTCCGCACGGACCGGATGTGATGGTCATTCCCGGCATCCACGAACGTCAGGACTGGAGCACGTTCGAGGTGGCGGTCGAAGGGGCGCGTCCGGCGCTGATCATCGAAATCACCTCGCCGGAAACGCGCGAGAACGACCTGGAGCGCAAGGTGGAACACTACGCGCGCGCTGGGGTGGCGCAGTACGTTATTGTGGACAATATGAGTCGCGGCGGTCGTGAGCGACGTCTGCGCCTGCTTGACTATCGGTTGGAGGGGGATGCGTACCGGCTGTACCCGCCGGATGCAGCGGGGCGGGTGCATCTGGTGATCGCCAACCTGTGGCTGGGTATCGAGCGGGATCACGTTGTCTGCTACGACGAACGCGGCGTACCGTTCGGTAGCTACGCGACCGTCGTGCGGCAGGCGGCGGAGGCGGCAGCACGAGCGCAGCGGGAGGCGGAACGGGCGCAGCGGGAGGCGGAAGCGCGCGCAGCGGAAGCGCGGGCGCGCCGCGAAGCCGAGGAACGGGCGCAGCGGGAGGCGGAACGGGCGCAGCGGGAGGCGGAAGCGCGCGCAGCGGAAGCACAGGCGCGCCGCGAAGCCGAAGCGCGCCTGCGCGCCCTGGAAGAGGAGTTGCGCCGATTGCGTGGCGGGGGGTAGAAGGGGCGGGTCTGCGCCCCGCCCCTACAACGGTCTCAGAGGTGTCCATGCGGTCGGGTCTCAGACCCGCCCCCTGCTCACACCAATCGTGAGCGCGCGCCCTTCATCGAGTTCGAGCACGGTCGTATGCACGTGATCCGGTGGTGCACAGAGTCGCAGGTCGTCCGCCAGCGTCTCCTCGCGCACATAGTCGCCCCAGGCGCGCAGCGTCGCTTCCACTTCGGCGTCGCCATCGGCGCCGCCAAGGAAGACGATGATCCGGTCGCTGATGGCAAACCCGGCATCTTTGCGCGCATCCTGGATGTTGCGCACCAACTCGCGCGCCAACCCCTCCATCGTCAGTTCCGGCGTCAGGGTGGTATCGAGCGCCACCAGCACGCCGCCATCTTCCGCTACCGCATATCCTTCTGGTGAACTGCTTTCGACCAGCACTTCTTCCGGCAACAGGTCAATCGCCCGCCCTTCAACGGTCAGCGTAATGGTCTCTCCCGCTTCAACTGCCTGCGCGGCAGCGCGCGCCGCATCACCGGTCAGATCACGGAGCGCCGCTGTGATGGCAGGCACCAGTTTTCCGTATTTGCGACCAACCAGGCGCAGGTTGGGTTTGAAGCGGTACTCGACCAGCGTGGCGGCGCTGTCGAGGTAGTGCACCGCTTTAACATTGAGTTCGTCGCGCAGTTCCGCCTCGAAGCGCCGTAGACCTTCGAGCGCAGCCGGGGTTGACGCGCGCACCCACAACTCGCGCAGCGGCTGGCGCACCTTAATCCCCGCCGCGCGTCGCGCTGCGCGCCCGACCGAGACCGCTTTCAACAGCACTTCGGTGTCGGCTACCAGACGCTCTTCGAGCAACGCCTCGTTGACCTGCGGCCACGCGGCGAGGTGCACGCTCTCCGGTGCGTCGGTCTGCCCCTCGTGACCTTCCAGCCCGACCAGGTTGCGGTAGATCGCCTCGGCGACGAACGGCACGAATGGCGCCGCCAGTTTCGCCACTGTGAGCAAACAGGTGTAGAGCGTCGCGTATGCCGCCTGTTTGTCGCGGTCGTGTTCGCTCTTCCAGAAGCGTCGCCGGTTGCGTCGCACATACCAGTTCGACAGTTCATCGACAAAGTCTTCGATGGCGCGCCCTGCCGTCGTGACATCATACGCCTCGAATGCGTCGGTCACGTCACGCACCAGGCTGTTGAGCCGCGCCAGCGCCCATCGGTCGATGGGAACGAGAGTCGCCGGATCGAGATGCTGATCAACGCCGTCCTTCGTCGGCGTCCAGCCGTCGAGATTGGCGTAGGTCACGAAGAACGCATACGTGTTCCATAGTGTCAGCAGGAACTGACGCAGACTTTCGGCGACCAGCCCTGCCGAGAAGCGGCGCGGACTGCCAGGAGGCGCCGCAGTAAACAGATACCAGCGCAGCGCGTCGGCGCCATGCTCATTCATCACCGACCAGGGATCGACGACATTGCCGCGCGATTTGCTCATTTTCTGACCTTCGGCATCGAGAATGTGCCCCAGACAGATGACATTCTTGAACGCCGGACGGTCGAACAGCAGGGTTGCGATCGCGTGCAGCGTGTAGAACCAACCGCGCGTCTGATCCACTGCTTCGCAGATGTAGTCCGCCTGCTTTGCCAGTTCGTAGATCTCGGCGTTTTCCATCGGATAGTGCCACTGCGCGATCGGCATAGCGCCCGAGTCGAACCAGCAGTCGGCGACGTCGGGAATGCGCCGCATCAGCCCGTGCTGTGGATCGACCCAGGTGATCTCATCGACATAGGGACGGTGCAATTCCAGGTCCTTCAGGCTGCGCCCGACTTTCTGCTCCAACTCTGCCAGCGAGCCGATGCATTCGGCGTAGCCGTCTTCTGCCATCCAGATCGGGATGGGCGTGCCCCAGTAACGCTCGCGGCTTACGGCCCAGTCGATATTGTTTTCCAGCCAGTTACCGAATCGTCCGTCACGGATGTGCTCTGGCACCCAGTGGATCAGCAGGTTGTTCGCCACCAGGCGATCCTTCATTGCCGTTGTGCGGATGTACCATGAGCGTTTGGCGTAGTAGAGCAGCGGCGTGTCGCAGCGCCAGCAGAAGGGGTATGAGTGCTTGACGCGCCCGCTCTTCAACAACAGGCCGCGTGACTTCAGGTTGCGCGTAATGTCCGGGTCCGCCTGTTTGAAGAACTTGCCGGCGAACCCGAGCGACGCGAACTCCAGCAGCACGTTGCCCGCCAGATCGACCGAGAAGAGGGTCGGCAGCCCGTACTTCCTGCCGATCTCAAGGTCGCCATAGGCGGGCGCGATATGCACAATGCCGGTGCCGTCCTCCAGCGACACGAAATCGTCGGCGACGACGGTGTAGGCGCGTGACCAGTCCACTGTGTCACCCGGCGCAGGCACGCCGTCGAACAGGTTTTCGTAGCGTGCGCCGACCAGATCGGCGCCCTGGAACGTGTGCTCGACGGTCACGCCATCGCCGAGGACGGAGTGGACCAGCGCCTCTGCCAGCACCAGGCGCTCGCCGTCGTGCGACACCACGACATAGGTGGCATCGGGTTTGACCGCCAGCGCCACATTGGCGGGCAGCGTCCAGGGAGTGGTCGTCCATGCCACGAACGACGCGCCGCGCAGCGCCTCGTGGTGCGTCTCACGCACGTGGAACTTTATCCACACACTCGGATCATCCACATCGTCCTTGAAGCCGAGCGACACTTCGTGATCTGAGAGGGACGTACCACAGCGCGGGCAGTGCATCGAGACCTTGTAATCGCGGAAGAGCAGCCCGCGATCCCACAACTGACGGAAGATCCACCAGAGCGACTCGATATAGTCGTTTTCGTAGGTGATGTAGGCGTCTTCGCTCACCCAGTAGGCAATACGGCGGGTGAACTGCCGCCAGTCTTGGATATACTCCCAGACGCTCTGGCGGCACTGCGCATTGAACTCCGCCACGCCGTATTTTTCGATGTCGGGCTTGCCGCTGAAGCCGAGTTTCTTTTCGACCTCGATCTCCACCGGCAGACCGTGAGTATCCCACCCTTCGCGCCGCCCGATGATCTTGTACCCCTGCATGGCGCGATAGCGGCAGATGACGTCCTTGAAGATGCGCGAGATGGCGTGGTGAATCCCCGGACGACCGTTCGCCGTCGGCGGACCCTCGTAGAAGACAAACGGTTTATTGCCGGACTCCAGACTGCGTTCGACAATCTGTTTGCGCTGCCAGAGGTCAAGGACCTGTTCTTCGAGTCGCGGAAAGTTGACCCTGGTATCGACAGGCTGAAACGCCATGCACAACCTCCTTGCCAACAAAAAATCCCCGCCCCTGAGCAGGGACGAGGTGTGAAGCCCCGCGGTACCACCCTGATTCAGCCGGTGTATCATCGACTGCACTCATCGAGGCGCTATCACGCCTCCGCCGGGATAACGGTCGGCGAAACCGGAGCAGACTACTGACGCTGGCGCGTTCGCCCTTCGGCTCAGGAGTGATTTTCAGCGACCGAACACCGACGCGCCTCACACCGCCTGCGCGCTCGCTGACCGGTTTACTGCCGCCTACTCGTCTCCGTCACGGCCTTTGCGCTGTATTCTACCATAGAACCAAGAACTGAGAACTGAGAACCGGGCTTCCCACGGCGACCGTCACCGCGCGCATGTCCCGTCTGTTCCGATAGGAGCGCCGCGCCGGAGAGATGCACCAGGAAGCCGGGAGGCGTCCGGCGGTGACGGTCACATCCGCCTGCCACTGCGGGTTAGCGCACACGCGTGTGGCGC